>JAKBAQ010000096.1 GCA_021808985.1 Pseudomonadota bacterium | reverse complement strand
TCAGCAGCCCGCCGCCCAACTCGCTCACCGCGCCGCCATCCTCCAGCGTCAGCAGCCCCGGCGTCTGCACCAAACCGGCAATCGCCAGCGCGCCGCTATCATGCAGCAGAATATCCCCCGCCGCCGCAAACGCACCCAGCGTGCCAATATCATTCGCGCTCCCCAGCGAAACCGCACCGCCAATCGTCGTCCCGCCGCTACTCAGCGTCCCAACCGCCAGCAACCCGCCAGAAGCCTCCGTAACACCACCGGCACCCGCCTCCAGCGCCAACCCATCCGCCGCGATGACCGAGCCCGTCAAACCCAGCGTCGCCGCGCTCAGCGTCACAGTCGCCGCGTTCACCACACCAGCCACATTCAGCGAACCAGCATCCGCCACAGCCAGAACATGCGTCCCGCTCAGCGCCATATTCCCCAGCGTGCCAATGCCATTGCCGTTCATCAGCTGCACATCACCGCCAATCGTCGTCCCGCCGCTGCTCAGCGTCCCAACATTCAGCAGCCCGCCGGTCACTTCGGTAATGCCGCCACCGCTCTCAAAAATCGCATCCGCGGCGCTCACCACCCCCGCCACATTCAACGAGCCCGCATCGGCGAGGCTCAAAGTCCCACCGCCCAGGGTGAACGCACCCAGCGCCGTCACGCTGTTCGCACCGTCCAGCAGATCATTGCCGCTATTCGCCGTGCCACTCACCAGCGAAGCCGTGGTAATAACCCCTCCGGCGGTTTCACTAATCCCGCCACCACTCTCCAACTCCACCAGCGACGATCCCACAACCGGCGCGCCAATATCGATGAAGGTCTTGGCACCAGGGTCGAGCAGCGCAATGTTCCCAGCCGTCAGCCCGCCACCCACCAGAATCGTCCCGCTTGCATCAATCTCCAGCGATCCAACCGTGTCGATCGACGCGCCAATGGTCACATCACCGCCAGAGCTCAAGGTCAAAGCCGAAGCCGCCGTCAGGTTGACCGCACTGGCCACATCCACCAGCTTGGTCGCACTCAACACGATGCTGCCCGTCAGGCTGACCAGCGAAGCCGGATCGACATAGCTCGTCTGCCCGCTGCTGGTCCCCGAGGTGCTGATGATCAACGTCTGCGGGTCGAGCAATATCTCTCCCGCCTGGCCGTCGAGCGCGGTGTCAATCACCGTGCCGCCCAGCGAAATCACCCCGTCGCTGGAAATTTCGACCATCCCGCCATTGCCGCCTTGCGGGCCGCCCTGCGCGGATATCGCCCCGGCAAAATGGGTGGCCTGCGCGCTCAGCAGAGTCACCGTACCGCCATTGCCCTTGCCCGTGGCGTCCACCTTCACCGTCGCGCCGGCTGCCACCACCACCGCCGCCGCGCGCGGCGCCGCCGTATCCGTGGCCCCCGTCATGGCCCGCTGTAAATCCGTACCCAGCGCCACCACACCGCCGCCCGCATCGCCCGAGGCGTTTATCACCGCCCCCGGCGCCACGCTCACCGTGCCCGTCGTCAACGCCTCCACCGCGCCGCCCTTGCTCCCGGCCTGCGTCCCCTGCGCGAGCAAATTCCCCGCGATCTGAATATCTCCCCCCACGCCCTGGATGGAAATTGTCCCCGTATTCGCCCCCACCGTATTCGCGCGAATGGTGCCGCCCGCGTTGATCAGCTGCGTCACCAGCGCATCCGCATCCTGCGCCGTCAGCGTGACCTTTCCGCCATCAGCCAGAATCAGCCCGCTATTGGTCACCAGCGCCGGCACCAGCTTGCCCCCCACATCCACCGCGCGGACCGCTTGCGTCACATCCAGCGAGACCAGCCGGTCACCGTATAAATCCAGCGTGAAGGCACGGGCCCCCGCCAGCACCACCTGGCCCAGCCGCGCCGTGATCACCCCATTATTGGCGACCTGCGGCGCCACCAGCCCCACCAGCCCCGCCTCGCCAGCCGTCAACTGCCCGTCATTGACAATTTTCGCCCCCGGCTTCGGCGTCCCCGAAAACACCAGCTTTCCAGCCATGAAATCCTTGGTCGCCACATTGGCTGTCGAGACGACGATGCTCTCCGCATTCACCTGCGAACCCTTGGTGAACACCACCCCGGACTGATTGACCAGCACGATCTGCCCATTGGCATTGATCTTCCCGGCAATCACCGAAGGCTCGGACGTTACCACCCGGTTCAGCGCAATCGCCGTGGAGGATGGCTGGTTGAACTGCACCGACGCCGCGCTGCCCACGTTGAAACTCTGCCAGTTGATCGCGGTCCGCTGGCTGCTCTGATCAATCGTGGTGCTGCCCGCGCCTTGCGTAATGGTGGCGCTGCCGCCCACCACCACCCCTCCTTGCGGGGTCGTGTCCGCCGGCAGCGTGGACTGCGCCCGCAACACGCCCGGGCTAAACAGAATCGCCGTCAGCGCCGTGGTGGCCAGCCACGCCGCGCGCGCAACGCGCCCGTTCGCCCTCACCCCTGCCAACCGTTGTGCTTTCCGTTCCATCACACCCTCTCACATCGCGCCGTCAGGCAGCGCGCACAGCCGGCCCCACCGCGCCGGCAATATTCTCAATAACGGGCCGTCACGCCCCAATAGACCACGGTCTGCGCCAACGGCATCAACTTGGTCGCCGCCGGCTCCAGCTGTGTCGTGAGGCGTTCCGTCACCTCGCCATCCACTTCCAGATACCGGGTCAGCCCCAGCCGCACCCCGCCGCCCACCGAGCTGATCCGGTGGCCCAAATCGGTCCGCAGGTTCGACCAGGTCTCCCCCCAGTCATAAAAACCGTAAAATTGCGCGCCCATCTCGATATTCTGGTTGAACAACGAAAAATCGTAACCGGTGTTGAACTGCAGTTCCGCCGTGGCGTAGAGGGCTTTGTCACCCACCACCTCGCCGGAATAAAACCCGCGGGTGAACCGGTTGCCGCCGAGATAGAACTCCTCTTCCGAGGGCAGAATATCCGTGGCGTACTGTCCGCCCGCCTCAGTGCGCAGCGCCACCGAGGCGCCGGCAAACGGCGAGAACAAGGTCTGCGTCCGGCTGATCGAACCATTCAGCTTCCAGAAATCGATCTTCTCATCGCTGCGCCCCGCCGGCGGCGCCGTCCGGCCATCCGGCGACGCGCCAAAATACGGAACCCCCTCCGAAGCCTGAAGGTTCAGCACACTCAAGGCATCACGCGCATCACCCGCCCATAAATCCTGCCAGGCATACTGCCCACCCAGCCGCGCCATCCGCAGGCTGTCATAACTGGTCGGAATCCCGGCGATGTTGATCGCATTCTCAACCCCGTCGAAATGCAGCATCAAATTCAACGCCTGGTTGCGCCGCAGGATCAACGGATAGCTCGCCATCCCGCCAAACACGGTAATGGAGCTCTGGTAATGCACCGAGCCCAGCACGCCATCCGGGTTGGCCCGCCCGGCGCCGCCATAAAATTTCAGCCGCAATCCATCATTGCCGACAAAAAAGCTCTCCGCGATCTGGCCAAAATTATCAGTGCCGGAATCGGTATGAAACATCGAGATCTCAGTCTGGTCGCCCTGCGCGGTCATGCTGTTCAGGTCAGCCACCGCCAGGCCTTCCACCGGCCCCGCTTCCTTGAAGCCCCGGTTATCCGCCGTCACCACGCCGGAAACACTCTGCTTGCTCACCTCCGCCACCAGGGTGAGCGCGCCAGGATCATCACTGCCTGACTGCAGCACCGCATGCACCGAAACGCCGGGCACCTGCTGCGCCAGCAGCAGCCACCGCTCCAGCGACGCCTCGCGCAACGGCCGCTCCGCGGTCAGATGATCCAGAAACCGCAGCACCATCGTCCCCGCCGGGCCGATATCCCGCGAGAGCTTCACCGCCACGATCCGCCCCTCGATGACAATGAACCGCACATTGCCCGCCGCATCTATATCCAGCGAAACGGTCGTCAGAATAAACCCATGGCTGCGGTACAGCTCCAGCAACGCTCGCCGCGCCGCCTCGATCTTCTGCAACGTGACCACCTGCCCGGCCAGCCCGGCGGTCAACGCGTCAAGCCGCGCCGGCGCGAAGGCCGTGGCCCCTATCACCGTAACCGAGCCAACCCGGATCATCGCCTTGGGCAGCTTCCCCTCGGCCGAGGGAGTCTGAAAATTCGGCAACCCCGCCCCCAGCTGCGGCGGGCTCTGCGGCGCGATATGCGGCAGCGGCGATGCCTGCGGAAAACTTGGAACCGCGCTCTGCGCCCCGGCCGCATGCGCACCGGCCAACACCAGCGGCACGGCACTGATCATCCGCGCAACGGCTTTAGGAACGCGCAAAGCAGGAAAATCCGTTTTTCGCATCCGCACCACCCGCCACTTAAATTCAATTAAAGGTTGCAGAAATCCTGCACGCTTCTAAATTTTAAAACTATCTACGCGTTACCTCGTATATCAGGTGACGTTGCGGATTGAAACTGATAATGTCTTTAAATGGCTTTTCCCGCAGCACGGCTGACAGATATGCACACCTGCCCGGCATCGACAGGTCCGGTGCCGCATGTCGGCGGCCCCATCACCGCGCCCGGCGCTCCCACCGTCCTCATCGGCGGCCTGCCCGCCGCCTGCCTGGGTGATGTCGTCACCTGCGTCGGCCCGCCGGACTCCATCATCAAGGGCTCCGCGACAGTCCTCGTCGGCGGCCGCCCCGCCGCGCGCATGCTCGACTCCTGCGCCCATGGCGGCTCGATCATATTAGGCTGTCCCACGGTGCTAATCGGCGGTTAACACCCGCGGCGGCGGTCCGCCCACAGCCAGCCATGCGCACCAGCCCGCGGCAAAAACCGCGGCGCGGCCCTTAGTGTTGCCGCCAGCCAGGCTCACCGCATTGCGGCGATGCGGTTTGTCCCTACCTCCGCCACGCAATTTCATGTTTCTTCCACTGATGCCCAAGACTGACGAAATACTTTTTGCGCTGAAAACCTTCGCCGGCGCGATGACGGCGTTGTGGATTTCGCTTTGGCTGGGGCTTGAGAATCCCTATTGGGCAATGGCAACCGCCTTCATCGTGGCGCAACCGCTCACCGGCGCCATGCGCTCCAAGGCGCTTTACCGGTTCATCGGCACCCTGGTCGGCGGCACCGCCGCCGTGGCCATCATTCCCAATCTGGTCAACGCGCCGCTGCTGGCCAGCCTGGCAATGGCGCTCTGGGTGGGGTTCTGTCTCTACCTTTCCCTGCTCGACCGCACGCCCCGCGCCTATATGTTCATGCTGGCGGGCTATACGGCGGGCATCATCGGCTTTCCCAGCGTCGCCGCTCCCGGGCTCATCTTCCAGACGGCGCTAACCCGCGTGGAGGAAATCTTCATCGGCATCGCCTGCACCACGGTAATCGGCACGATCATATTTCCCCGCGGCCTCGGGCCGGTGCTGGCGCGGCGCGTGGCCGGCTGGGTGCGCCCGGGCATAGACTGGGCAAACGCCGCGCTGGACGGGCGCGGCGACGCCCCCGAGGTTCACGCCGCCCGGCGCAAACTGGCCATGGAGGCAACCGATGTGGCAATGATGACGACACAGCTCTCCTACGACACCTCGAACCTGCAATCGGCCGTGCCCTACATCGCCCAGCTGCGCATCTACATGCTGAGCATGATGCCGGTGCTCAGCTCCATCGGCGACCGTGTGGCCCAGCTGCGCCGCCATGGCGGCATCACCCCCGCGCTGGCAAAGGTATTGGACGCCACCAGCGCCTGGATCCAGATCGGCGGCCCCGAAGACGCCGACGCCCTGCACCGCCAGATCAACGCGCTGGAGGATAATGATTTGTCCTGGACCGGGCTGCTGCGCGCCAGCCTCGCCATCCGGCTGAGCGAGCTGGTGAGCATCATCCGCCATGAGCGCGCCATCCGCCGCCATGTGTTCGAGGGCGACGCGGCACCGCAAAGCACTGCGATAAAAGCGGAATTCATCGCCGTGGCGGCGCAGCTGCGCGACCACAAGCTGGCGCTGTTCTCCGCCCTCTCCACCGCTCTGGCCATTTTGCTGGTCTGCGCGGTCTGGATCGGCACCGCCTGGCCCTCCGGCGCCGGCGCGGCCGTGATGGTCGCCGTCGCCGGCTCATTTTTCGCGGCGCAGGACGATCCCGCCCCCGCCATCGCGCAAATGAGCCGCAACGCGGTGATCGCGGCGCTGGGCTCCGGCTTTTACACCTTCCTCGTACTGCCGCGCCTCGAGACATTCGCCGAGCTGGTGCTCGTGCTGCTGCCCGCCGGGCTCGCCATCGGCATTCTCGTCTCCCGCCCGGCCAGCTTTGGCACCGGCATGCTGCTGGGCGCCATCGGCGCCACCAATCTGGCGCTGGACAACAGCTATTCCGGCAATTTCGCCACCTACCTCAACAACACCATCGCCCTGCTGCTCGGCATCACCTCCGCTCTGGTGGTCACCCGGCTCATCCGCTCCGTGGGCGCCGCCTGGAGCGCGCGCCGCGTAATCAAAGCCGGCTGGCGCGACATCGCCGCCGCCGCGGGCGCCAAAGAGCCGGGCGACCCTGCCGTGCTCAGCGGCCGGATGCTGGACCGTTTCGGCCTGCTGGTGCCAAGGCTGGCGTCCATCCCCGCGGGCACCGCCATCGCCACCGCCGACGTGCTGCAAGACCTGCGCGTCGGACTGAACGTGATCGGCTTGCAGCGCTGCATGTCCACCCTCTCCCCGCAGGCGCAGACGCAGAGCGCCGCCGTGCTGGAAGGCGTGGCCGCGCACTACCGCGACAATCCCCTGGCCCCGCCGCCGCCCGGCTTGCTCACCGCCATCGACGCCGCGACACATGCCGCGGCTTTTGATACCCATGTGCACAAGGAGGCGCTGATGATGCTATCAGGACTGCGCAGCATATTGTTCGCCCCCGCGCCGCCGCCCGCGCTGGCGGGATGGGCCAGCCCATGATCGGCGAAATCGACCTTTACGGCGTGCTGATGCCCCCCCTGCTGGTCTGGCTCGGCATCGCCCTGCTGCTCTCCACCCTGCTGCGCGCGGGGCTCAAGCGCCTCGGCCTTTACCGTTTCGTCTGGCACCGCCCCCTGTTCGACCTGGCGCTGCTGGTTATCCTGCTGGGCTGCGTCAGCCTGGCGATGAACCGCTTTTTCTAACAACGGACCCCCATGAACACCGCATCATTCCCGCTCCGCTTCCTGGTAACCCTGATCATCGTGCTGATCGCCGCGGCGATCGGCTGGCAACTCTGGGTCTATTACATGGAAGATCCCTGGACCCGCGACGGCCGCGTGCGCGCCGACACCGTGGAGCTGGCCCCCGACGTCTCCGGCCCGGTGGTGCAGGTCTTCGTGAAGGACAATCAGACGGTCAAGGCCGGCGATAAACTCTTCCAGATAGACCCCACCCGCTTCACCCTGGCCCTGGCCCAGGCCCAGGCCCAGATGCTCAAGGCCAAGGCGGCCATGGAGGACGCACAGCGCACCGCCAGCCGCTACGCCGCCGTCTCCAACAACGCCGTCTCCAGCCTCACGCGTGACACCGCCAACACCGCCGCCATGGAAGCCGCGGCTGACTACCAGCAGGCCCAGGCCAACGAGGCGGTGGCGCAGCTCAACCTGCAGCGCAGCACCGTGCTCGCCACCGTCAACGGCGTGGTCACCAACTTCTCCATGCAGCCCGGCGATTTCGTGATCGCCGGCAAGCCCGACGTGGCGATCGTCGACACCGACTCCCTCTATGTCGACGGCTATTTCGAGGAAACCAAGCTGCGGCACATCGCGGCGGGCGACAAGGCCACCATCACGCTGCTGGGCGGCGGCCCGGCGATCAGCGGCCATGTCACCGGGCTCGCCGCCGGCATCAGCGACGCCGAGCGCAGCCCCAGCCCAACCCTGCTCGCCAGCGTCAACCCCACCTTCACCTGGGTGCGCCTGGCGCAACGGGTGCCGGTGCGCATCGCGCTTGACCATGTCCCCACGGGCACCACGCTGGTCGCCGGGCTCACCTGCACCGTGGTGATCGATCAGCATTAGCCCATGAAAACCCTGCTCATCGTGTTCCACTCCCTCACCGGCGGCACCCGGCAGATGGCTGAAGCCGCCGCCGCCGGCGCGCGGGAGGAGCCCGGCGTGCATGTGTTGCTGCAAAGCGCCGTGGCAACCAAACCCGAGGACGTGCCGGCGGCGGACGGCTATATTTTCGCCACGCCGGAAAATCTCGCCGCCATGTCCGGCATGATGAAGGACTTCTTTGACCGTAGCTACTACGCCGCGCTGGAGCGCATCAACGGCCGCCCCTACGCCACGCTCATCTGCGCCGGCAGCGACGGCCAGAACGCCGCGCGCCAGATTGAGCGCATCGCCACCGGCTGGCGGCTGAAACCCGTGGCGGACCCGCTGATCATCTGCACCCACGCACAGACACCCGAAGCAATCCTCGCCCCCAAAACCATAGACACCGCCGCCCTGGCGCGCTGCCGGGAGCTTGGCGCCTCCCTGGCCGCCGGGCTGGCAATGGGAATTTTCTAGGGTGTTTTTCAATGAATGAAAAACACCCTCGTTATATTTGAGCGAGCAATTTCATTCACTTGATCGGAACCGGGCGGTTCCGATCAAGTGAATATTGCTCTAGCAACCCGCCGGCGCCCGCGGCACCAGCAGCGCGATGAACTGCCTGACCGCCGGAGACGCCTCGGCATGCCGCGACGCCAGAACCAGATCTGAGCTAAGGTCGAGCCCGCGCACCGGCCGCAACACCGTGCCCGGAATACGCAAATTCCCCACCGAGACCGGCACCAGCCCAAACCCCAACCCGGCCGCAACCGTGGTGATGACGGTGAGGAAATCCCGCACCGGCTCCATGATGACGGGCCTGAACCCGCCGGCCCGGCCCAGCTCCTGGATACGGGTGAGAAACCCCGCCTCCTCGCCAAAATGCGGCACCAGAATCGGAATGCCCGCGAGGTCAGCCGGAGCAAGCGCCTCCTGGCGCGCCAGCGGATGATCCGCCTGCAGGGCGATCAACAGCGGGTCGCGCTTGAGATGCAGCACCCTGATCTCGACCGGATAATACCTGCGCGCGCGGATAAAGCCGATATCCAGCCGCCCGGTGGCGATTTCCTCAATCTGGCGGGGCGTCTCCAGCTCCCGCAAATGCACATCCACACCCGGCGCCGCCGCGCGGTAGCGGCGCACGAAATCCGGCACCGTCCCGGCCAGCGCCGCCGACGCCACATAACCAATCTCGATCCTGCCGATCTCGCCGCGCCCAGCCTTCTTCCCCACCATCTCACCGCGCTCGGCCTGGCGCAAAATCAACCTCGCCTCAGGCAAAAACAGCGCCCCGGTGGTGGTGAGCGTGACGCTGGAGCGCTTGCTGCGGTTAAAAAGGCGTGCCCCGAGCAAAGCCTCCAGCGCCATCACCGTGCGGCTGACCGCGGACTGCGTCATGCCCAAACGGTCCGCCGCGCGGGCGAAATGCAGCTCCTCCGCAACCATCTCGAAGCAGCGCAATTGATGCAGTTCCACGGTACACCCCCAGCATCCGGTATTTAATGCAAATTTCGCATTAAATACCTATTTTAATTCCTTTGCGCCAGTTTTCAACTTGCGGCAAGAATATCCCCGCCCCACAGCCGGGCGCTTTTTCAATGAGGAACTCAGCATGACACAGCCGCAAACCACCAAAGGAAAAATGGGCCCGTTCGACTGGAGCGACCCGTTGCTGCTGGAAGGGCTGTTGAACGAGGAGGAGCGCGCCATCCGCGACGCCGCCCACGCCTATTGCCAGGAAAAACTGCAACCCCGCGTGCTGAAGGGCTTCCGCGAGGAACATTTTGACCGCGCGATCA
>JAKBAQ010000095.1 GCA_021808985.1 Pseudomonadota bacterium | reverse complement strand
GTGGATTTCCTGCTCATCAGCGCCACCCATTGCGACCTGAAGGCCCGCGTCGGCACGCAGGAATTCCGCGCCGACCTGTATTACCGCCTGAACGGGCTGACCATCGCCCTGCCCCCCGCCCGCGAGCGCACCGACCTGCCGGAGCTGATCGCGCGCATCCTCACCCGCGAAACCCAGGAGCGCGGCGCCGGCGCGCCGCCCCTGCGCCTGTGCCCCGAGCTGGCCAGCGCCTTCGCCCGCTACCCCTGGCCCGGCAACCTGCGCCAGCTCTCCGGCATGCTGCGCACCGCCTGCCTGATGCTGGAGGCCGACGAGGCCGAGCTGCGCCTTGAGCATCTGAGCGAGGAGGCGCAGGCCGAGCTAAACCGCAAGCACACCGCTCCCATGGCCCCATCGCGCCCCATCACCCTGCGCGCCCGCGCCGACGCGCTGATCGGCAACGCCGTCGCGGAAACGGGCGGCAATGTCGCCGCCGCCGCGCGCAAGCTCGGCATCAGCCGCAACACGCTCTACCGCCGCCTCGCCGCCGGCGCGATCCCGCCGGAAATCCTCCCCGCCCGCGGCCGCGAGGCCTGAAACCGCCGGCCATTCATTCCTTTTCCGTCACAAACCCGCACAAATTGGGGCGCAAGCGAAAAATTCAGCCATCATAACAGGCCGTTAGAGAAGATTCCGCCCCCGCGCTCCACGTGGAGCGCGCATTTCCTCACACCTTGTCCGCCGCCGTCATCTCCCCGGCCTCCGGCGTCATCGTCCGGCGCGCGCGCAGCCTGCGTATCCGCCTGGCATCGGCCTCCAGCACCAAAAACTCCACCCCCGAGGGATGCGCGATAATCTCCCCCCTCGCCGGCACCCGCCCCGCGATGTTGAACACCAGCCCGCCCACGGTCTCGATATCGGCATCCCGCTCATCCTCGGAGAGCAGCGGCCCCATCTTCTCCTCAAACTCTTCCACCGGCAGCAGCGCGTTCAAATCCAGCGAGCCATCCGCCCGCTCCACCACCATCGGGCCTTCGATCTCGTCATGTTCATCGGCGATATCGCCGACAATCGTCTCAACCAGATCCTCGATCGTCACCAGCCCGTCGATCCCGCCATACTCATCCACCACCAGCGCCAGATGCGTGCGCGTCTGGCGCATCTGCAGCAGCAAATCCAAAACCCCCACCTGCGGCGCCACCAGCAGCGGCTTGCGCAGAATCTTCTCCACCGAAAACGCCTCCGGCGCGCCGCTGAAGGCGAACACATCCTTGATATGCACCATCCCCAGCAGATCATCGAGATGCTCGCGAAACACCGGCACGCGTGAATGCCCTTCCTGGCGCAGCAGCTCAATCGCCTGCTCCAGGCTCACATCGGCGCGCATGGCGATGATATCGGGCCGCGGCACCATCACGTCATCGGCGCTCATCTCGCGCAGCCGCAGCACATTGGCGATCAGCGCGCGCTCCTGCAAATTCAGCCCCACGCCCGCGCCATCCTCGCTCAGCGCGCCTTGCGCCCCCGCCTCCTGCACCAGCTCCGCGATGGACTCCCGCACCGACTGCTCATTGCTGCGCAGCCGGTTCAATATCCGCCCCAATGCCGAGCTCATCGGTTTTTCCATGGGTTGGCCACCTTCAAGCGCGCCAGAATTTTCGCCTCCTCGCTCTCCATCTCCCGCGCCTCGCCGGCATGGTCATGCTCATAGCCGCGCAAATGCAGCGCCCCATGCACCAGCAGATGCGCCAGATGCGCCCTCACCGTCTTGCCTTCCCGCGCCGCCTCGCGCCGCACCACGCCCAGCGCCAGCAAAATCTCGGGCGGGCGCTCATAGGTCAGAACATTGGTCGGCTTGTTCTTGCCCCGGTCGCGGTAATTCAGCCGCCGCACCGTGCGGTCATCGGTGAGCACCACATCCGCCGCAACCCCCGCCGCCCGCAGCGCGCGCGCCGCCACGCGCCTTGCGTCGCGCACATAAAAATTCCAGCGGCGGTCCGCCACAACCACCTCGCCCCCAAAGGGGTAACTTCCAGCTTCCATCTATGCCTCTACCCGTGCCGCTCGCGCGAGACTTCCCGGGCGGCGGCGTGGCGCTGGTCATAGGCTTCCACAATCCGCCCCACCAGCGGATGGCGCACCACATCGGCATTGTTAAAGCGCGCCACCCCAATCCCCTGAATCCCCTCCAGCGTCTCCAGCGCGTCCGCCAGGCCCGAGCGTGTGCCCGCCGGCAGATCCACCTGTGTCAGATCCCCGGTGATCACCATGCGCGTGCCCTCGCCCATGCGCGTGAGGAACATTTTCATCTGCACCGCCGTCGTGTTCTGCGCCTCGTCCAGAATCACGAACGCATGCGCCAATGTTCTCCCGCGCATGAAGGCCAGCGGCGCGATCTCGATCTCCCCGGTCGTCATCCGCTTGGTCAGCTGCTCGCCGGGCAGCATGTCGTTCAGCGCGTCGTAGAGCGGGCGCAGATAAGGGTCCACCTTTTCCTTCATGTCGCCTGGCAGAAACCCCAGCCGCTCACCCGCCTCCACCGCCGGGCGGGAGAGCACAATGCGGTCCACCCGCCCCGAGGTCAGCATCGCCACCGCCTGCGCCACCGCCAGATAGGTCTTGCCCGTCCCCGCCGGGCCGAGCGCGAACACCATCTCATGGCGCGCCAGCTGCTCGATATACGCCGCCTGTGCCGCGCTGCGCGGGCCGACGGCCCCCTTGCGCGTGCGGATCGCCGGCAGGTCCGAGAGCGGCAGGCGCGGCTCGGCCGCCGGGTCGCTCAGGCGCATCGCCGCATCCACTTTCGGCCCGTCTATCATCTCGCCACGCTCCAGTTGCCGGTAGAGCGCCGCCAGCGTCGCTTCCGCCGCGGCAACCTGCTCCAGCGAGCCGGTGATGGATACACGGTTCCCCCGGCACGCCAGCCGCACACCGAGCCGCTGCTCGATCCGGGCCAGATGCCGGTCATGGTCTCCCAGCAACAACGACAGCAGCGCGTTATCGCCGAAAGTGAGTGTGAGGGACCGCGGGGGCGGTGAGGGTTGGGTAGCCGTGGATGCGATGATCTGGCTCAAGCTGCTATTTTCTCCTTGTCCAATAACGTGCCGAGAAGAGAGTTGGGATTGGCGTGGGTAATTTTCACCGCGTGAATTTCGCCGGTCAGCTCCACCGGAGATTCAACGACAACCGGCTGCGCATAAAGCGAGCGCCCGGCAATCTGCCCCGGGTGGCGGCCAAGCCCGGTGAAGAGCACCGGGGTATTCAGCCCCACGGTGGCGGCGTTGAAGGCATCCTGCTGGCGGCGCAGCTCCGCCTGCAGCTCGTAGAGCCGCGCGTTTTTCACCTCATCGGCGATCTGCTCCAGCCCCGCCGCCGGCGTGCCCGGGCGCGGGGAATAGTTGAAGCTGTAGGCCAGGGCGAAGCCGGTCTCGCGCACCAGCGCCATGGTGGCGGCGAAATCCGCGTCGCTCTCGCCGGGGTGGCCGATGATGAAATCCGAGGTGAACGCCATATCCGCCCGCACCTCGCGCAGCCGCGCCACGATCCGCCTGAAATCATCGGCGGTGTGCCTGCGGTTCATCGCCCGCAATATCTTGTCCGAGCCGGACTGCACCGGCAGATGCAAATACGGCATCAGGGCCGGATTATCCCGGTGCGCTAAAATCAGCTCCTCGGTCATGTCCGAGGGGTGGGAGGTGGTATAGCGCAGCCGGCTCAGCCCCTCTATCTCCGCCAGCTCAGCCAGCAGCCGCGCCAGGCTCCATATCCGCCCATCCGGCCCCTCGCCATGGTAGGCGTTCACATTCTGGCCCAGCAGGGCGATCTCGCGCGTCCCCTGCGCCACCATCCGCCGCGCCTCGGCCACGATGCCCGCCACCGGGCGCGAGGCTTCCGCCCCGCGCGTATAGGGCACCACGCAAAAGGAGCAGAATTTGTCGCAGCCTTCCTGGATGGTCAGGTTCGCGATCACCCCTTGCGGCGCCGCCGCGTCGGGCAGAAAGTCAAACTTCTTCTCGGCCGGAAAATCCGTGTCGATCACCGCGCCCTTGCGGCGATGCACCTGCGCGATCAGCTCCGGCAGCCGATGATAAGCCTGCGGGCCCACCACCATGTCCACATAGGGCGCGCGCTTGAGCAGAATATCCCCCTCCGCCTGGGCCACGCAGCCGGTCACCGCGATCATCATCCGGTTGCCGGTGGCTTCCTTCAGGTCGCGCAGCCGCCCCAGGGCCGAGAACACCTTCTCCGCCGCCCGCTCGCGGATGTGGCATGTGTTCATGATCACCATGTCCGCGCCCTCGGGGCTGTCGACGGCGGTGTAGCCCAGGGGCGCCAGCACGTCGGCCATGCGCGCGCTATCATACACGTTCATCTGGCAGCCATGCGTCACGATGTGCAATCTACGGGTATTACGGTCCGTCGCGTTCATTTGCAGAATTCCATCCGGTTTCGCCGGACGGAAAAGCGCGGGTAAGCCCTGCAGGTCAAGCTCAATTCCATGAGAATCCTCCTGAGCATACCATAACGAAGCTCTGTTTCATGGCGCCGTGTCAAGGAAATTTGCGTGATCATCCCGTGACTTAGAGTGCGATGGCGCTGGATTGCCCCACCTCGCGGGTCAATCCGACCTTCCAAAACTATCTCTGATGCGCAGCCCATGCTCCAGCGCCACCCGCTGGTCGAACACGAAGCACGCGCCGCGCCACTTGCTCTGCGCCTGCGGCACCTCTTCCAGATACCGCAAAATTCCGCCCTGAAGCTGGAAAACCCGCTCAAATCCGGCCTCCAGCATGAAGGCGCTGGCCTTCTCGCAGCGGATGCCGCCGGTGCAGAACATCGCGATCTTCCGGTGCTTCGCATCGGCCAGCCGCGCCGTCACGAAATCCTTGAAACCGCTGAAACTGGTCAGCCCCGGGTCGATCGCCCCCTCGAACGTGCCGAATTCAACCTCGAATCCGTTGCGGGTATCGAGCAGCAGCACCTCGGGGTCGTCGAGCAGGGCGTTCCACTCATCCGGCGCCACATACTGGCCAAGCCGCGTGGTTGCGTCCACGCTGCGGCCAAAGGTGATGATCTCGCGCTTGAGCTTGATCTTCAGCCGGTCAAAATGCGCGGCGCCGGCGGTGGAAAACTTCAGCTCCAGCCGCTCAAACGCCGGGCGCTCTGCGGTTGGGGCCCGCAGGCGGGCCACGAACGCGTCAATCGCCTGCGGGCTGCCCGCGATGGTGCCGTTGATCCCCTCCGGGCTGACCAGGATGGTGCCGAAAATGCCCAGCGCCGCGCAGGCGGCCTGGAACTCCGCGCGCACCGCCGCCGGCTGTTCCAGCCGCAGGAACTGATAGAGCGCGGCCACCTTGTTCATCATGGCAGATATCCTTGTCTGAGCGCCGCCGCGTTATGCGCGATGCGCGCCTCCAGCGCGGCGGCGAACGCCTTGCGGTTGGGGAAGGTTCCGGGCGGGATCGGCTCATCCAGCACGATGCTCGCATGCAGGCGGCGGCGGCGGCCGATCCGGTTGAAATGCGCCGCCAGGTCCATATCGCCATACCAGGCGATCTCCGGGCGGTCCGCGCGCATCACCGGCAGGCCGTCCAGCCGGTCGTAAACCAGGGTCACCGGCTGCACGCAGGGTTTGGCGGCGGCGTCCGCCAGCACGAAAAACGACGAGGCGAAGGGCAGAATCCGGTTGCCGTCGGAGGTGGTGCCCTCGGGGAACAGGATGATCCCATCCCCCGCGTTCAGCCGCGCCGCCAGCTCGCCCTGCTCGCGCGCCACGTTGGTGCGGTTGCGCGAGACGAACACGGTGCGGCCCAGCCGCGCGACCCAGCTGATGAACGGCCAGCGCCCGATCTCGCCCTTGGCGACGAAGCAGCCCGGCAGCACGCTGCCCAGCGCCACGATATCGAGCCAGGAGCAATGGTTGGCGATGAACAGGCACGGCCGGTGCGTGCACAGCGCGCCCACCACCCGCAGCCGCAGCCCGAGCACGCGCGCCACCCCCCGCCAGTATAGCCGCGCGAAGCCCACCTTGCCGCGCCCGGGCAGCAGCAGCAGCAGCGCCTGCACCGGCATGCAGAGCAGCGTCCACAGCCCGATCAGCACCACGCGCAGCACCATGCGGATCAGGGCGCACCGCCCTTCAGCATGGTGCGCAGGTCTTGCAAAATCGGCTCCGGGTCGGCGGCCAGGCTCTCGCGCACCACCTCCGCCCAGTCGCCCAGATCCTCGACCTTGGAGGGATTGTCGCGCAGCAGCTCGCGCTTGATGAAGGGAAAGCCCGTGAGCAGCAGCTGGCGCCATAAATCCGAGGTGGGGTTGAGCGCCACGCGCCGGGCCACGCCGTCGCGGATGCGCAGCACCTGGAGCTTGCGGGTGATCTGGATCGGGTCGGCCTTGCCGATCTCGCTCTCCTCGGCCAGGATCAGCTTTTCCAGCTCCTCGCGGTTGACCAGCTTGATCAGCTTCTCATACGGCCAGAGCGCGGCGCAGCGCAGCCCGCCTTTCACCATCGCCTGGGTGATGCCCACCTCATAGGCATTCACGATGTAGAACTTCATCGGCACCGGGCGCACGGCGCGCCAGAATTTTTGCCACGCCGGGGCGCGCAGCGCCGCCGCGCCGAAGGCCAGGAAGAATGATTGCAGATGGTAGCGCACCTGCCAGCTCTCGGTGAGGCCCCATATGTCGGCCTTCTCGTAGTTGAGGCGGCGCAGCACGTCACCCAGCGGGGTGAGCGGGCCGAACACGCTGTCATTGGCGAGGATCACCTCCTCGGTGCCCGCGCGCGGCAGGCCGAGATAATCCACCGCATCGCGCCAGGCGCCGAAATCATAGCCGATATTGCGCCGCAGGATCACCACCGCGCAGATCTCGCGCAGCGCCGCCAGGGCGGCGGGGGTGAGCTTGCCGGCATTGCTGACGAACACCACATCGCGCCCGGCGGCGCGCAGCTCGCGCATATAGTCGAGCAGCTGCGCGCGCACCGCGCCGCGCCCGTCATAATGCATGAAAAGCACGACCTTCGGCCCGAGCGAGACCTCACCCTCCGGCCAGACCCGCAGAATCTGCCGCGGGCTGCGCAGGCGGCCCATCAGCCGGGCCAGGGGGACCAGCGTGTACCATTTGCAGAGCACGAGAAACGCGCGAATCTGCTTCTTCAGATAAACGATCATGGCCTTGAGTCCTCAAGCTGTTGGCGCAGGTCGTCCGGCGCGTCGGGATATATCCCGTTGAAGCTCCGCAGCAGGGCCATCGCCTCATCGCCGCGCTGCAAATGGTTGAGCACGATGATCTCACCGCGCAGTGCCGGCCAGAATAGCGGGCCGGGTGCGGCACCCGGCGGGTGCAGGCGGGCCAGCGAATCGCGCAGGCGGGCGAACAGCGCGGCGGCGCGGCGCCAGTCCTCGCGCTGGTGCAGGAACAGCATGCCCGCCGCGAACAGCGCGTTGCGGGCGGCTTCGTCATCGGCGGGGCGCAGCCTTGGCAGCAAGGGGTTGACCAGATGCAGCAGCAGCCGGGCATTGGCGAAATCTCCGGCATTGACCAGGGTGACGAAGGCGCCGAGGGTCAGCGCCTCGGCGCGCGCCTCGTCCAGCCCGCTGCTCACGATCTCCTCCAGCCGCTGCACGATGCGCGTGCCCTCGCCCTGCCGCATCTCCAGCATCAGCAGCGCGGCCATCGCATCATGGCGCAGCGCCGGCGGGCAGGCGGCGAGCCGGTGCTCCACCGCGCGGCCAAGCGCCCGCGCCTGGGCGAACTGCTCCTCATTGACCAGGCGCACGAAGCCATCCACCAGCAGCGGGCCGAGCACCGCCGGGTCCGCGCCGCGCGCCTCCAGGTGCTGGATGCGCGCAACCGCCTCCTGGGTGCGGGCGCGGTGCAGGTCCAGCATCACGCGGGCCAGGCGCGCGTCATCGGCCGCCTGGCCGGCCAGGCTGTCCAGATCGGCGAAGCAGGGCGCCGCCGCCGCCAGCGCCTCGGCTTCATCATGGCGCGCGGTGTTCACCAGCCCGGTATAGGCGCCCAGCAGCAGGGGCACGCGGCGGGCGGCTTCCACCTCGGTGCTGGCGAAGCGCCCCGGCACCAGCGCGGGGTCGCCTACCGCAAGGTCCATCACCGCGAGCGCGATGGCGGCGTTGCTTGCCGCCGCCCCGTCAGCGGCGCGCGCCAGCGCCGCCACATCATACCGCGCGGCAAAGGCCAGCGCTTCATCAAAACGCGAGGCATTGGCCAGCCGGATAAAGGCTTCCAGCAGCAGCGCGCCGTGCCGCGCCGGGTCTAGCGCCAACCCCGCCAGGCGGGCTGGAACATCCGCCGGGTCGCCGGCCGTAAGGTCCAGCACGATCAGCGCCAGTTGCGCGTCGCGGCCAGTTTTTTGCCCCGCCGCGCGGGCGGCCAGGGCAGCGATGCCGTGGCGCGCCGCCGTCTCATGCGCCTCGGCATAGCGCGAGGCGTTCACCAGCCGGGTGAAGGCCTGGAGCATGATCGCATCGCCCCCCTCGCCCAGCGCCCGCGCATATTCAAACGCGAGCATCGTCTCCCCGCCCGGCGCCAGCACGAAATTGGCGAGGCTGAGCAGCGCGTTGCGGCACAGGTCATCGGGCAGCGCCGGGTGCGGCATGTCGGCCAGCAGCGCCGCCTTCAGCTCACCCGCCGCCGCCAGCGCCCCGGCATTGACCAATGCGACGAAGCCGCGCCAGCCATCCACCACATCGGCGCGCGCAATCAGCCCGGCGGCGCTGGCGGGCTCGCCCGCCTCGGCCTGGCAGAGCAGAATCTCGCCCGCGATAATGCCGCCGATGCTGGCGGAAAGGCCATCGGTGAGCGAGCGTTTCGCCAGCGCGCGCTGCAACGCTTCCACCGCCGCCCCGGCGAGGCGCAGCAGCGGCAAAAGGCTGGCGCGGTCGGTGTCCTGGCTCAGCAGCTGCATGGCGCGGCCGAATAAAATCATCCCCAGGCCCAGCGGCATGAGCCGCGCCAGCCCGGCCAGGCTGGCATCGCCAGCACCTTCGGGCAGGGCGGTCAGGCTGGCCAGCTCCAGCCCGAAGCGCGCGCGCGCCGCGGGCAGCAATATCTCCCACGCGGCCTGCGCCGCCGCCGCGTCGCCGTCATTCGCGGCTTCGAACAAGGCGCGCCCGGCGAAGCCAAAACACAGATCGCTGCCTGGCGCGGCGGTCTGGCCGCGTTCCACCAGATAATGCCGGTACATCGCCCGCCCGGCGGCGGGGTCGTCCACCAGGGCGAACGGCGCGGCGCTGGCATAGGCGGCCAGGGTCATGCCCTCACGCAATATGATGACATGCGCGAACCCCGCGGCGCGCAGCGCGTGCTCCAGGCTGGTTTTGGTCTGCAGCACCAGATGCGCGCCCGGCGAGAGCAGCGGCAGCAACACGCCCGGCTCCAGCGCCGGGGTGATGGCCTCACCATCGGGCGTGGTGAGCACCAGAATGCCCCCCTCCCCCAGCGCCGCGCGCATGAGCGCCAGAAATTCCGGCGGCCGTTCCAAATGCTCCAGCACCTCGGTGGCGATCGCCACGTCCCACGGCCCCTCGGGCAGCTCGGCCGGGGTGAAGTAGCGCTGGCGGATGTCCAGCCCCAGCTCGCGCGCGCCGAAGGCGGAGAGGGGCGATGGATCGTACCCCTCGCCCCGCCAGCCGCGCGCGCGCTGCGAAAAATCCAGCCCGAAACCGTAGGCCCCGCCAATTTCCAGCACCCGCGCCCCGGCGGGCCTGGCCACCCGCGTGAGCGGCGCGGAAATGGGCCAGACGCCGGCGCCCAGCTGCACCTGGTAGATGTTCCAGCCGATCTCGATCAGCTCGTCGGTGCCGTAATCCATGGCGTG
>JAKBAQ010000094.1 GCA_021808985.1 Pseudomonadota bacterium | reverse complement strand
CTCGCCGTCAACATCATCGAGTGCTGACCCACCCGCCCTTCCATCATGCCAGCGCAAGCTCGCATCCCACCAAAAACAAACCCTCCCAAAATTCGTAGGATGGGTAAGCGCAGCGCCCCCCATCAACGCGCCATGAGCCCAACGGCCAGCACTCCGCCCGCACATCCGTTCACCGCCCGTCAGCTTACGGTCCGCGAAAAGGAATACCGGACATTCGCATTACGGCAAGGCCGGGCCGGGAGCAGACAGGCTACTTTCAGTGTCAGTTTGAAAAAACAGACATTTCGAAATGGCTAGAGATGCGTTGGGAAAAGCGCAGCGCAACCTATCAATCGGGGCCTGGTACGAAAGTGAACGGAAGAGCAATGACGGTGGCTCGCTATTGTCCTCGGCGGTTGGCCATTAAGCGGATTGGGCTTGCGCAGCAGACTAGTTATCTATGAAATTTGTGACCCAATTGGTTAAAAAACGTCCCAATCCTGAAAAAAAGTCCTCCCATATTATGCTGGATACGTAACGGTCTCGGCGCCACCATTAGGGAGAGTTTGTAGGCACCCGCCATTATTGTACCACTGCCGTGAGAGATTTTTGCTGCCTTCAGCGCATCTTGAAGAAATTTTACATAATTGTTGGTTGGTCCCGATGGCCTGGCGTTTGCCCCCTCCTCAAGGATTTGGACGCCAGACTGCGGCATATTAAGGTTTGGTGGCGATTGTACGACATTCACGGTCCATTGGGCTTGCTGAATGGCGGTGGCTAACTGGTGAGCATAATTCCATGCTTCTTGATCCTTGATATCGGCTAAAATACTCAAAGAAAACTGGCTGCCATTTGAAAGGCTGTCCTTTATAGCTTTAACCTGTTTAGGTGTCAGCTTCCGTGGCAACACGTACGCGTTAAAATCATGTCGCAATGAAAAATGCTCGGATGTTAGTAAAACCATATAAATGATTGCTGCTCCGACTCCCACAAACTTCCAACCGGGAAGCGCAACTATGATCTGAGGCCAGTAAAGTCCGCACACAAACACCACGGCTGCAAGGAGGGCCGCTTCACCCGCTTTTCTGAATTGACGGTCTAGCCATGCCACAACACCGGCGCCCACTATGCCGACCAGTATACAAGCCCAAACGAGGAATAAAAATCCATCGTGCAAGTTTGTCGGCATGACAGACTCTCCCCTATGCCAGCGCTCACGATCATTTCGTAGGAGGGGCCTATGTTGTGGGATCGCTTACGTCAAGTCACTCAGCGGGCAAGGGTGGAGTGCCCTCGGCACTGCATCACCGAGCGTCCGCTTTCAGATGCCGTCAGGGTTCCACTCTATGACCGCCCTGGCCGCGAAGCCGCTGGCACACTTCTTCCCTGAACGTCCGCTCCCGAGATAGCCTCCTTGGCCGCCTCTGCCCGGCATGGGGCGAAGAAAAAAGCAAGCGTAGCAACCATAGGATGGGTAAGCGCAGCGCCACCCATCGGTTTTCTGAAATGCCCACGCCCTAATACGTTTCGCCTTACTCAACCATCCTACACGCGTCCCGCTTGCGGGGTCCTCTGGCCGGGCAACCAAACTCCCTACCTCGCGTAAGCCCCCACCTGCGCCAACACATTCTGCGCCTGTTTCAGGTGCGGAATATCCAGCATCTTCCCATCCAGCCCCACTGTCCCCGCGCCCGGCGCCGCCTCAAAGGCCGCCAGCACCCGGCGCGCATGCTCCACCTCGGCGGCCGAGGGCGAGAAACTCTCATTAATCCCCGCCACCTGCGCCGGATGAATCGCCACCCGCCCGGTAAAGCCCTCCGCCCGCGCCGCCCGGCACGAGGCGCGCAACCCCTCATCATCCTTGAAGTCGACATACAGCGTATCCACCGCCTGCACCCCCGCGGCATGCGCCGCCAGCAGCGTCAGCGAGCGCACCATCCGGTATGTCAGCGCCCATTGCCCGGTGCCATCCAGGTTCGTGCTGGCCCCCACGGCGGCTGACAAATCCTCCGCCCCCCAGGTAATCCCCAGCAGCCGCGCCAGCCCCGCCGTCGCATAATCGCCCAGCCGGAACGGCGCCACCGCCGTCTCCGTCGCCACCGGCAGAATTTTCACCGCCCCCGGCTCAACCCCGCCCTGCACCTCCAGCGCATCCAGAAAATGCGAGAGCTTGCGCACATCCTCCGGCCCGTTGGCTTTTGGCAGCATCAGCCCGTCCGGCGCCGCCGCCACAATCGCCGCCAAATCCCGCAGCGCCAGCTCCGTATCCAGCGGGTTAATCCGCACCCACAATTGCGCCGCGCGCCTGCCCTTCGGCCGCTCCCGCAAAAACGCCGGCACCAGCTCGCGCGCCAGCGGCTTGTTCGCCGGCGCCACGGAATCCTCCAAATCCAGAATCAGCGCATCCGCTCCGGCCGCATCCGCCTTGCCGAGCTTCTTTTCAGAATCCCCAGGAATAAACAGGAAGGAACGAATATTCGCCATCTCCCGCGCCCCTAAACCGGCTTCTTCTTCTGCAAGCCGGAGCGCTTGCACGAAGCCACCAGCTCATCCTTCTGGTTATACGCCTTGTGCAGAAACGTAACGATCCCCTGATCCGGACGAGACTTGCTCTCCCTCAGCTCTATCACCTCCGTCACCACATGCACCGTGTCCCCATGGAACAGCGGATGCGGAAAGCGCA
Source organism: Pseudomonadota bacterium (assembly GCA_021808985.1). GTDB lineage: Bacteria > Pseudomonadota > Alphaproteobacteria > Acetobacterales > Acetobacteraceae > Acidocella. The sequence continues at coordinate 7,239 of JAKBAQ010000094.1, read as the reverse complement.
CCTCATCCCAGCCCAAATTGGCGACCGCGGTGCCCAGCGTGGTGTCCCCCACTGAAATCCCGACCATCAACCCCAGCGTGAACGCCGAGTTCACCAGGCGCTGCCCAAAGGGCGTGCCCTTCATATATTCCTCATCCAGGTGCAGCAGCGCCGGATTATGCGTCATCGCGGTAAACAGCACATTGTCCGTTTCCGTCACGGTGCGGCGGATCGGGTGGTGAAACACCTGCCCCACCCGCAGCTCATCAAACCACAAACCAGCCATTACAGCAGCCCCAAGATTGAAATACCGGCAATGCCCAGATACGGCACGCCACCCAGATTATGCGTCAGCCCGAGCGAGGGCGCCTTCAACTGCCGCGCCCCCGCGCGCCCGAGCAGCTGCGTATATATCTCATAAGCCATCCGCAGTCCCGACGCGCCGATCGGATGCCCGAAGCATTTCAGCCCGCCATCGATCTGGCACGGAATCCGCCCCGAGGCATCATAAACCCCGTCCAGATAATCGCGCACCGCCTGCCCGTCCTCGGAGAGGAACAAATCCTCCATCGTCACCAGCTCGGTGATGGAGAAGCAGTCATGCACCTCCGTCAGGCTTATCTGCTCGCGCGGATTGCTGATCCCCGCCTCCTTGTACGCCCGCGCGGCCGCATTGCGCGTATTGGGCACATAAGAGCCATCCCACGCATTCATCGCGGTCTCCTGTCCGGAGCTGATGGAAAGCTGCAAGGATTTCACCGTCACCAGCTCCTTCTTGCCCAGCGCCCGGGCAATCTCGGGCGTCGTCACAATCGCGCAGGCCGAACCATCGGAGACACCCGAGCAGTCAAACAGCCCGAGCGGATCAGAGATCATCGGCGCGTTCATGATGGTCTCCATCGAAACCGCCTTCTGGAAATGCGCCTTCGGGCTGTGCACGCCGTTCTGGTGGCTCTTCCACGAAACATGCGCGATCGCCCGTTTCAAATCCTCCTTGGATATCCCGTATTTCGCCCGGTACCCATCGGCCAGCTGCGCGAACCCGGCGGGTGCCGAGGCCATGGGCATCCACATATCGTTGAACGTGCCCTTGAACGGCGGCGGCAGCCCGCCATAGCCCGTATCCTTCAGCTTCTCCGCGCCAATCGCCATGGCAATATCCACGGCCCCCGAGGCCACGGCATAAGCCGCCCCGCGCAGCGCCTCGGTGCCGGTGGCGCACATATTCTCCACCCGGCTGAAGGGAATCCCGTTCAAGCGCAGCGCGGTCGAGGCCGGAATCGCCGAATTGCCGATATTCACCGCATCCATGCACGAGCCCAGCCACGCCGCGTCAATCTGCTTGCGCTCGATCCCGGCATCCGCCAGCGCCTCCTCAAAGGCCTCCGCCATCAGCTCCTGGCTGCCCGCATCCCACCGCTCGCCAAATTTTGAGCATCCCATGCCCAGAATCGCAACCTTGTCCTTGATACCTGTCGCCATGATCTTGCTCCCTCAGCCCGCCGCAACCGGCGTGGTTTTCCAGAAATAGCGATTATAACCGCGCACCCGGTCGCGCTCCTTAATGCGGTAGACCATGCGCAGCGCCTCGCCGCGCTCAATCCCCTTCGGCCCCACATCCACCATTTCCATCAGCAGCCGCGCGCCATTGTCAAACTGCACGAACCCGCAATAAAGCGGCGGCGCCGGATAGTAGGAGAGCCAGTCCGCCGTCGAGGTCAGCACCCGCGCCGGCTGGTCCGCCAGCGGCACCTGCCGGAACTGCTTGCGCGGCGCCTGGCACTTCACGCAGAACTGAAACTGCGGAAACTGTATGGTCTCGCACGCCGCGCACTGCCCGGCATTGAACGCCTCGAGCTGAAACGCCGAGCGGTTCTGCTCGGTCAGCTGCGTCTTGCCGCTGCGCTCGGCGCGCATGCCCCATTCCAGCTCAATCCCCTCGGCGAAGGAGAGCATCCGCATATAGCTGTCGGTTGCCAGCGCATCGGCCACCGCGCCTGAAACCCCGCGCCGCCTGGGCAGCGCCGCAATCGCCTCGCTCACCTCGAAGATCAGCGCATCCGCGCCCTGGCCAAAGCCCAGCACCAGAATCTTCTCGCCCGGCTTCGCCGTCTCCAGCGCCAGCGCCAGCTGCAGCGCCGCATGCGCCGCCCCGGCATAGCCCACGCCGTTCTCCAGCCCCGACACGATATTGCCGCCAAACTTCACGCTCTTGGCCACCGCCTCGGCCACCGCGCGCAGCATTGATGGCATGGCGAAATGCGTCACCCCCTCAATGCCGATGCCCGCATCCGCCAGCGCCGCCTTAATTGCCGCCGGCGCCAGCTTGGCGTAGCCCTCATCGCGCACCCAGCGCTCTTCCCACACATATTCATATTTCTGCCCGGTGGCGCGGAAATGGTCGACAAACGTCTCCGTCACGCTCGCCTTGCCCACCAGCCGCGCGATCACGCCTTGCGAGCCCAGCGTGAACGCCGCCGCCCCCGCCCCGTAGCTAATCTCCTGCGTGCTGGCCGGTTTGCCCACCGGCGCGTCGGAGGCGATGAACAAAGCCTCCTCGCCCGCCTTCAGCGCCTGCAGCAGCCCCGACGTCCCGGCCCGCTGCGAATGCCCGATATCGCTGCTGGCAATCCCCTCCGGCGCCGAAATCGCCCCGGCCACGATCGCGGCATTCTGCAAATCCGCATAGGGCATGGTGGTGGAGGCCAGATACACCGCCTTCACCCCCGCAACCGTTCCGCCCGTCAGCGCATCGCGCGCCGCCTCCACCGCCATGGTGATCGCATCCTCATCCCAGGAGCAGAACGCCCGGCTTCCCTTCGCCTGGCCCTTCAGCCCCGGCGCCATCCATTTATGCGCCTCCGCGATAATCCCCCGCTCAATGCGCAAGCGCGGCACATAGGCGCCATAGCCGGTAATTCCAAAATCACTCATGACCGTCATTCCACTTTCAATAAGATTTAGGAAGGTCGAGCACCTTCTCCGCGATGAAACTCAAAATCAGCTGCTCGGTAATCGGCGCGATCCGCAGCAATATCGATTCACGGAACAGCCGCTCCACCTGATACTCGGTGGAATAGCCCATGCCGCCATGCGTCATCACCGCGCGCGTGCAGGCATCAAAGGCCGCGCGCCCGCCCAGGAACTTGCCCGCATTGGCCTCCGCGCCGCAGGGCAGATTATTGTCATACAAATTCGCCGCCCGCATGATCGTCCAGAACGCCGACTCCAGATACGCCCAGCTCTCCGCCAGCGGATGCTGAATCCCCTGATTCTGCCCGATGAACCGCCCAAACACCTTGCGCTCCCTGGCATATTGCGCCGCGCGCGCCAGCGCCCCGCGCCCCAGCCCCACGGCCTCCACGCCCACCAGAATCCGTTCCGGGTTCAAACTGTGCAGAATATAGTGGAAGCCCTTGCCCTCCTCGCCAATCCTGTCCGAATCCGGAATGAAATAATCATCGATGAACGTCGCGTTGGAATCCACCGCGTTGCGCCCCATCTTGGGTATGCGCCGCACCTCAATCTTGCTCTTGTCCAAATCCGTGTAGAACAGCGTCATCCCATCGGTCGGCTTGCGGCAATCCTCCTTTAGCGTGGTGCGCGTCAGCAGAATAATCTTGTTCGCCACCTGCCCTGATGATGTCCATATCTTGCGCCCCGTCACCCGGTAGCCGCCCGGCACCTTGGTCGCGAAGGTCTTTATGCTCGTCGTATCCAGCCCCGCATCGGGCTCCGTCACGCCAAAGCAGGCGCGGTCCGTGCCGTTGATCAGCGGCGTCAGCATCCGCTCCTTCTGCTCCGGCGTGCCGAACACCACCACCGCATGCGGGCCGAACAAATTCAGGTGCAGCGCGCTCGCCGCTGAATACCCGCCAGCGCCCGATGTCACCTCATGCATCATGATGGCCGCCTCGGTCACGCCAAGGTTCGCCCCGCCATATTCCTCCGGCATGGTAATCCCAAGCCACCCGTTATCCGCCATCGCCCGATGAAACTCGAAGGGAAAGCGCTTCTCCGTGTCGCAGGCTGACCAGTATTTGTCGTCAAACCCGTCGCAGACCTGCTTCACCCCCTCGCGAATGGCTTCCTGTTCTTTTGTAAAACGTATGTCCACGGTCCCTCCGGCATCAACAATTCAAGATTCAGACTGAAACGACGCTCGCCTCAGACAATTAAAACGCCACCTCATAGATTGCAAGCGTACTTGTTTATGACACATCACGCCCCAGCGCCCGCCACCCGGATATACCCCGCGCCCCGCCGCACCCCCCGGCCAAAAGTCGGGCTTTGCGCCCCTCCAGCCGCGGCCCTATACGCCCAGAACGCGGCCCAACCCCACTTCTCGCGCCTTCGGAGACACCATGTTCATTCTACCCGGCACCACCCTGTCTGACAGGTTAAAAGCCAGCCTCGGCGCCCTCACCGGCATCATCCTCACCGGCATGTTGAGCGCTGAGCTCCTCGGCCACGCCAACAGCCTCGTCCTGCCCCTGCTCGTCGCCCCCATGGGCGCCGCCGCCGTGCTCATCTTCGCCGTCCCCGCCAGCCCGCTGGCCCAGCCCTGGCCCGTCATCGGCGGCAACATCATTTCCGCCATCGCCGGCATCGCCGCGGCCCGGCTCATCCCCAACCCCGCGCTCGCCGCCGGCATCGCCGTCGCCGCCGCCATCACCCTCATGTCCCTCACCCGCTCGCTGCACCCGCCCGGCGGCGCTGTGGCCCTGCTCTGCGTGCTTGGCGGCCCCAGCGTCAGCGCCGCCGGCTTCCGCTTCGCCCTCATCCCGGTCGGCCTCAACTGCCTGCTCCTGGTCGGCTTCGGCCTGCTCTATCACCGCCTGGCCTCGCGCCACTCATACCCGCACAAGCCAGCCCCCCTCACCGCCAACACCCACCGCACCGCCGACCTTCCAGCCCCCTTGCGCACCGGCTTCCGCCCCGAGCATATCGACGCCGCCCTCGCCGATTCCGGCGAATCGTTTGACATCAGCCGTGACGACCTTGACCGTCTGCTCCGCCGCGTTGAATTCCACGCCGCCGCGCAAGCCAGCCAGCCCCTCACCTGCGCTGACATCATGTCCCGTGACGTCATCCAGATCCCCGAAGACGCAACCCCCGCCGCCGCCCGCGCCCTGCTGCTGAACCATGATGTCCGAACCCTCCCGGTCACGGACGCCACCGGTCTCGTCACCGGCGCCATCGGCCTGCGCGAACTCTCGCGTGACCCCGCCGGCACGCTCCTCACCCTCATGGCCCCCGCCATCACCGCCCGCCCCAACCAGCCAGCGTCAGACCTCATCGCCCCCCTAACCGACGGCAGCGCCCGCGCCGTCATCATCACCAACACCACCGGCCGCGCCCAGGGCATCGTCACGCAGACAGACCTTCTGGCCGCCCTCGCCAACCCCTTCCATCAGCTCAAGGCCTGAGCCCCAAACCCCGCCAAAACCAATAGTTGTTTTTTCAAAACGATCGCCTCTTTTTTCTGTGCATAACTTTTTTTTATTGAATATTTTCAGTAACATAACCTGTGGATAACAGGGGTATGCTCCACGTGGAGCATACCCCCTCCCTCAGCCGTTCAGCAGCGCCAGCAACGAGTCCATCTGGTCCAAATTGGCATAATGCAGCGTAATCGTCCCGCTCCGCCCATTAAACCCAATTTTCACCTTCACCCCCAGCCGCTCGGTCAAATTCTCCGCCAGCGCCTCAACCTCGCTATCCATCCGGCGCTCCGGCGGCGGCTTAATCAGCGCCCGCCCCTTAATCGAGCGGCCCAGATTATTCACGAACTCCTCCGCCTGCCGCACCGAGAGTTCCTTATCCAGCATCACCTTCGCGCCCTTCAGCGGCTCCGGATGCGCCAGCAGCGCCTTGGCATGGCCCATGGAAAGGCTGCCATCGCGCACCATCCCCAGCACCTGCGGCGGCAGCTTCAGCACCCGCAGCGTATTGCCGATATGCCCGCGTGACTTTCCAACCACATCCCCGAGCGATTCCTGGCTCAGATGAAACTCCGTCATCAACCGCTGATACCCCTCAGCCTCCTCCACCGGGTTCAAATCCTCGCGCTGCAAATTCTCCACCAGCCCGGCCGCCATGGCGTCCGCGTCGCTCAGCGCGCGCACCAGCACCGGCACCTCGTGCAGGCTCACCCTCTGCGCCGCCCGCCAGCGCCGCTCCCCGGCGATAATCTGATACTGCCCCTCATGCCCCGGCTTCGGCCGCACCAGCAGCGGCTGCAAAATCCCGCGCTGGCGCACTGAGTCCGCAAGCTCCTGCAGCGCGGTCTCGTCCATGTCCTGCCGTGGCTGATACGGGCTCGGCTCCAGCAAATCCACCGGCAGCGCCTGCACCCCCGGCGCGTTCACGCTGGTCGGCACCACCGCGGCATCCCCCAGCAACGCCGCCAGGCCCCGCCCCAACCGTTTCGGCTGCTCCTTCGCACTCATACCCCCGCTCCTCTTCTCGTCCGCGTCCGCCTCAAAAATTCCGCCGCCAGCGCCAAATAAGCCTGCGCCCCGGCCGAGCGGAAATCATACAACAACACCGGCACCCCATGGCTAGGGGCCTCGGTAATCCGCACATTGCGCGGGATCACGGTGTCAAACACCACCCCGCCAAAATGCCCCCGCACATCGCTGCTCACCTGTTCTGAGAGGTTGTTGCGCTTGTCCGTCATGGTCAGCACAATCCCCTCCACTTCCAGCTTCGGGTTCAGGCTGCGCTTCACCCTGTCCACGGTGCGCATCAGCTGCGAAATCCCCTCCAGCGCGAAGAACTCCGCCTGCAACGGCACCAGCACCGCATCCGCCGCCACCAGCGCGTTCAGCGTCAGCAGCCCCAGCCCCGGCGGGCAGTCGATAAACACCGTATCCGCCGCGCATTGTTCCCCCAGCGCCTCGCGCAGCAAAAACTCCCGGCGCTCGGTCTGGCTGAACTCCAGATCCGCGCCGATCAGGTCTTCCACCGATGGCACAATGGTCAAATTCTCCACGCCGCTTTCCAGGCTCAGCGCCTCCAGCCCGGCATCGCCCGCCAGCAACGCATAGCTGCCGCCCTTGCGCACGGAGCGCTCAATCCCCAGCCCGGTGCTGGCATTGCCCTGCGGGTCGATATCCACCAGCAGCACCTTCTTGCCCCCCACCGCCAGTGCGGCGGCAAGGTTGATGGCGGTGGTGGTTTTCCCCACCCCGCCTTTCTGGTTCACAACGGCGATGATCCTAGGGCGCGGCGGCGGCTTTATTTGTTCCAACATGG
>JAKBAQ010000093.1 GCA_021808985.1 Pseudomonadota bacterium | reverse complement strand
CTGCCGGAATATGCGACCAAGGGCGCGGCGGGGATGGATTTGCTGGCGGCGGTGGAGAAGCCGGTGAATATCCGGCCGGGGGGGCGGGCGCTGATACCGAGCGGCTTCGCCATCGCCCTGCCGCCGGGGTTTGAGCTGCAGGTGAGGCCGCGCTCGGGGCTGGCGCTGAAGCATGGGATCGTGATTCCGAATTCGCCGGGCACCATAGATGAGGATTACCGGGGCGAGGTTTGCGTGATCGTGCTCAATGCCTCGGAGGAGCATTTTCTGGTGACGCGGGGGATGCGGATTGCCCAGGCGGTGCTGGCGCCGGTTTATCGGGCCGTGTGGGATGAGGTTGAGGATTTGGACGAGACGGCGCGCGGGGCCGGCGGGTTTGGCAGCACGGGGCATTGAGGCGCTGCACGTGGAGCGTTTGTGAGCAACGTTTTACAATAAACTGTTAATAAAGCTTAATTTTTTTCTTGCACCCCAATTTGTGCGGGTTTGGTACGAAAAAACAACGAAACACCCCCGCGCGGCGGCGCGGGGGTGCGGGAATGGCTTGCGGGTTGTTGCGAAAAGGCATTTAATGGCGGCGTGATGCAAGCCCTGACCGGGGATTAAACCCCGGCGCGTATGCCGTGGAGTGTACAGCTTTGAAGTGTGCGACCTGACACAGCATGGAGAGCTGAAATGGCGAAAAATGTTGGCGGACTTGACCGGATTTTGCGCATTGTGGCGGGGCTGGCGCTGATTGCGGCGGCGTTGCTGCATTATGTGGGAATGTGGGGGTATATCGGCGTTATTCCGCTGGCCACCGGGATTATCGGCTGGTGCCCCGCTTATCTGCCGTTTGGGATTAAGACCTGCCGCTCCGCCTGAGACGGGCGGCGGCGCTTGTAATGAAAGCGCAACCCCCGCGCCGGGTGACAAAAGAGCGCGACGTGGCTAAGGGGGTAGTGCGGAGCAACCCTTAAAGCGCCAGGCGGCACGATGACCAACTATACCCCCCCTGCCCTGGCCGGACGCCGGTTGCCCAACCGCTGGGATGGCGTGGCCCTGCTGCTGGTGATGGGGCTGCTGATTGGCCTGGTGGATGTGGGGCGCGGGACCATCGCGACGCCGCTGGCGGCCATCCAGAATACGCCGATCCATCTCAACCCCGCTTATCTGCCGTTCTACGCGCTGCGCTCCACGGCGCGGATGTTCGCGGCGCTGTTTTTCTCGTTCGTGTTCACCTTCACCTACGCCACGCTGGCGGCCAAGAGCCGGCGCGCGGGGATGGTGCTGGTACCGATCCTGGATATTCTGCAATCCGTGCCGATTTTGGGGTTTCTGACCTTTACGGTGACGTTTTTCCTGGCGTTGTTCCCCGGCCAGGTGATGGGCGCGGAGCTGGCCTCGGTGTTCGTGATTTTCACCAGCCAGGCATGGAACATGGCGTTCAGCTTCTACCAGGCGCTGACCACGCTGCCGAATGATTTGCAGGAGGTGGCGCGCGGCTTCCGGCTTTCGGCATGGCAGAAATTCTGGCGGCTGGATGTGCCATTCGCGATGCCGGGGCTGATATGGAACACCATGCTTTCAATGTCGGGCGGGTGGTTTTTCGTGGTCGCCTCGGAGGCGGTGACGGTGGGGAACACCAATTTCGCGCTGCCGGGCATTGGCTCGTATGTGGCCGTGGCGCTCGCGCACAAGGATATAAAGGCCATTGGCTATGCCATTTTGGCCATGCTCGTGGTGATATTGCTCTATGACCAGCTGATTTTCCGCCCGCTGGTGGCGTGGTCTGGCAAGTTCCGCTTTGAGACGACGGCGAGCGTGCCGGCGCCGGAGCCCTGGATGCTGAAGCTGCTGCGCCGCACGGCGCTGTTCCGGGTTGTTGGCGATGCGATCGGCAATGCGCTGGGGGCGGTGTTCCGCCTGCGCCTGGGGGCGGGGATACGCTTGCAGAGCGATGAGAACCGCGAGCCGTCGCGCATTGTGGATGGGATATGGTTTGGCGTGATCGCCCTGGTGGCGGCCTATGCGGGGTGGAAGATTGTCGAGTTCATCGCCGGGTCTCTGCACTGGCGGGATTTGGAGACCGCGCTGCTGATGGGCGGCTATACGATGACGCGGGTGATTGTGCTCATGACCATCGCGGCGCTGGTGTGGGTGCCGATTGGCGTGTGGATTGGGCTGCGGCCAGGGGCCACGCGCGTGGCGCAGCCGATTGCGCAGTTCCTCGCCGCGTTTCCGGCTAATCTGCTGTTTCCGCCGGTGGTGATCGCGATTGTGTATTTTCATGTGAATGCGAGCATCTGGCTCTCGCCGCTGATGCTGATCGGCACGCAATGGTATGTGCTGTTCAATGTCATCGCGGGGGCGGCGGCGTTTCCGGGGGATATGAAGGAGGCGGTGGCAAATTTCCGGGTGCGCGGCTGGCTGTGGTGGCGCAAGGTGATGATTCCGGGGATTCTGCCTTATTTCATCACCGGGGCGATTACCGCCTCGGGCGGGGCGTGGAATGCCTCGATTGTCGCCGAGATGGCGAGCTGGGGCAACAACAAGCTGGTGGCGCAGGGGCTTGGCGCATATATCGCGCAGGCGACGAACAATGGCGATACGGCGCGCGTGGTGCTGGGGGTTGTTGTGATGTCGGGGTTTGTTATCACCTTCAACCGTATTCTCTGGCGGCCGCTTTATGCCTACGCGACCCGCCGCACCACCTTGGGGTAAGCTCATGGATCAGACTTTTACAGGCCCGCTGCTGAGCGTGCGCAACTGCCGGCAATCATACCACAAGGATGCCAGCGCGGACCTTGTGGTGCTGGATGATGTGGAGCTGACGCTGGAGGAGGGCGAGATTGTGGGGCTGCTCGGGCGCTCGGGCTCGGGAAAGTCGACGTTGCTGCGCATTGTGTCGGGGCTGCTGAAGCCGACGGCGGGCGAGGTGAAGTGGCGCGGCAAGGAGCTGCACGGGCCGGCCGAGGGGGTGGCCATGGTGTTTCAGAGCTTCGCGCTGTTTCCGTGGCTGACCGTGCAGGAGAATGTGGAGCTGGGGCTGGAGGCGCTGGGCGTGCGCAAGGATGAGCGCGAGGCGCGCACGGAGGACGCCATCGACCTGATTGGGCTGGGCGGGTATGACACGGCTTATCCGAAGGAGCTTTCGGGCGGGATGCGCCAGCGGGTGGGCTTGGCGCGGGCGCTGGTGGTGCATCCGGACCTGCTGCTGATGGATGAGCCGTTCTCGGCGCTGGATGTGCTGACGGCGGAGACGCTGCGCACGGACTTGATCGACCTGTGGGTGGACAAGAAGCTGCCGGTGAAGTCCATCTTGATTGTGACGCACAATATCGAGGAGGCGGTGCTGCTGTGTGACCGGATTTTGGTGTTTTCATCCAATCCGGGGCGGGTGGCGCATGAGCTGCGGGTGCCATTCGCGCATCCGCGCAACAGGTTTGACCCGGCGTTCCGCCAGCTGGTGGATGACATATACGGGATTATGACGCGCCGGGCGCCGGCGGCGGTGCAGGCGGCGCCGGCGGCGGTGCCGACGGGGTTTGCGACACCGCTGCATCCGGTGGGGACGAATTTGATGTCTGGCCTGATAGAGACGCTGCATAACCCGCCCTATGACGGGCGGGCGGATTTGCCGGCGCTGGCGGCGGCGCTGCAATATGAGGCCGATGAGCTGCTGCCGCTGGGCGAGACGCTGGGGATGCTGGGGTTTGCCGTGCTGGAAGAAGGCGATTTGATTCTGACCGAGATGGGACGCAAGTTCGCCGAGGCGGAGACCGAGGACCGCAAGGTGATATTCGCGGCACAGCTGCGCGCGCATGTGCCGCTGATTTCAGCGATTACCACGGTGATTGACCAGCGCTCCAACCACCGGGCCTCGGCGGTGCGATTCCGCGACGAGCTGGAGGACCATATGTCTCCCGAATATGCCGAGGAGACGCTGCGCACGGTGATTGCCTGGGGACGCTATGCCGAGCTGTTTGAGTATGACGAGGAGGCGCAGCAGTTTGGGCTGGAGGAAAAGGACGAAGAGGCGGGGTGATGGAACAATAACCCCAAACTTTAGATTTCGTTATTTTTCAGGAACCTCACACCCTTTTCAGCTGTGTCGAACAGACCTAATTCGGCCCAAAAACGGCTTATCGCCATAACTTCATCTTCCTCAAGACGATTGACTCTTCCATGATGGATCGCAAAAAACTTTATGTGCGCTTCCGCCATCTGAGAAATACATTTCAAAATGTCTTTTTTCTCAACCGGCCAACCGATAAACATGGTTTCGTAGTTCTGTTGAGCAGGAAAAATTCTTGCTTCAAATTTTTCTGACATACCCGCATAGAGACCAAATTCGTTGGTCGTTCCGTCAACAATAAAACTATACCAGGGCTCCAACCTGATGAGATTTTCAGGCCGCATGCACTCACGGGCAATATGCGTTCTCATCGGATAGGGGGTTGTTGTTTGATATTTACGAAAAGTTTCAAGATCGCCCGATACGCCGCACAATTCAAATGCATTTTTAAAATAACTATAAAACACATTTCCTTCGTAATATCCTGCACTATGAATTTTAGGCAGGCCGTCAGAGAAAAAATCACTATATACTAAAGGTCTAATTGCATGATTTTTAGCGTCAAGAAGTATGTAATACTCTTCTGAAATATGCAGAGAGATGGCTAATTTTAAAATCTGCTGTGTCTTATACCCAGGCATTGCCGTGTAATCGATATCCAGAATCTCCTTCCGTGAAAGTATACGCCACGAGAAGGGAGCACCCGAAATATGGGGTTCTAGTCGCCGCTCAATTTGGAGCAAATCTTCATCATCGTTCACCAAGATCAGCCATTGGCTTACCACGTCTTTTCCAAATAAAGACAAAGATCTAGCCTGTAAAAGCAAATTTGAAAAATCTGCTTCATAAGCAACGCTTACAAATGGCAAACGCCTGAGCTGCGATTGTTTAGATTCTTGCTCATTCGGTATATCCCGCAAGCCTGGATACACGGGAGCTTTCAGAGCAAATTTTGATTGAATTTCCGTGATACGATTTTCTAAGGCCTGAATAAAATCTCCTGCGATGGGCTTGGCCTTCTCGCACGCTTCAAGTGCTGCGTCATACTGTCCTAGCTTAAGAAAAAGTCCCGCCTGGGTAAAAAGATGGTTGAATGAAGCTTGCGAGCTGACCGCGCGCGAACTGGCTTGCAACGCATCCTCCAATTTGCCTTGACCTTCATAGGCGGTGGCAAGAAGATGCTCGTAATGCGCGGGAACATTACCCAAGCGCCGGGCAACCTCAATACTGCGAGCCAAAAATTCATGCTGTCTTAGATGAAACAGGCAATCAGCTTGCCGGAAATACAAATGTTGCTCAGTCGGTTGAACTTCTAAAGCGCGCCTGATTTGGCATAGAGCCTCCTGCGGTTGCTTAGCTGCCAGCAATATGGAAGATGCCGCCGCCAACCATTCCGTTGGAGGGCTTGGCGAGTCCAGGATGGCTAAAACTTGCTCGGCAGCGGCCTCAGCCGAGAGATTTGCGCACCGCCATTGCGCATGCAGGGCGGCAAATTGCGCCGCCTTGTTCTGTGGTGCACGTATGAGCGCGATCAACGCCTCCTCTTCCGCTTTGGCCCATTGGCTGCGCAGCGCGTACCACCGGGAAAGCTCAAGCCTGAACTCAATTTTTTCAGGGTTTATGGCAATGGCCTCACGCATTTGCGGTTCGCTGAAGCGATTATCCGCGGAGAGATTATGATCATCATGCGCAGCGCCAAGAATTTCCGCTGTGGCGTGCCTATACGGCACATTGATTAGCCCTTCAAGTTGCAGAACCTTGATCCATTCAGATGGGATGCCTAGACTTCCTTCCTGTTTCAGTAAATACGAACGTCCCAGAGGTGTTTCGAATGTTTCACCTAAAGGATTGAGATAGAGAAACCTGACATCTTCATTTTGATATTTTTGTGAAACAATTTCCTCTAGGCGCAAGGCTTCTTGTTTGTTGATGTTCTGCCGGACCAGCGTGACCGGATACTGAGCTAGATACGACCGGAAGCGGGCAGCAAGATACTTAAACTTATTAATGAAGGCCGGATAATACACCAAAAAATCTGGCTGCATATTCCCCGCAAAAAGCGGAAACTGATGATGAAATAAGACACCCGTCGGTAGATCTTGAACGCTATGGGGCTTCAAATCCGTACGGAGGATCAAGCCTTCCGGATGGAACACGTCAAAATCTGATTCCAGAATGCGCAGCAGACCGTTGATCGGTGTATCTAGCCAATCGAAGAAATGGGCGGTGTTTTCTTGCCCATGCATGCGAAGCTGGAATGCCGTGTCACCCCGCCAACCCAGACTGATAAGATGCCTATGCATGCGCGCCTCTCTTAAAAACAGGAATTAAACTAGCCGACATTTCCCGGAAAAATGGAGATGCGGCCTGTCTCAGCCGCCTGTGCTGCCGGGCGCGTCTTGCCAGCCGCCGCCTAGGGACTGGTAGAGGGTTACGAGGTCGGTGCCCAGGGTTTCCAGGGCGAGGGCCTGGGTTTGCTGGGCGGTGAGGTAGGCTTGTTGGGCGGTGAGGACGGTTAGGTAGTCCACCAGGCCTTGCTTGTATTGCTCCTCGGCGAGGCTGAGGGCGATCTGGCTTTGCTGGGTGTCCTGGGTTAGGGCGGTTAGGGTTGCGTGCTCGTTGGTGTAGGCGCTGAGGGCGTTGTCTACCTGGTAGAACGCGGTGAGGACGGTTTTGGCGTAGCCGATGGCGGCTTCCTTCTGCTGCGCCTTGCGCAGCTTGAGCTGGCCGTGGAGCTGGCCGCCCTCAAACAGGGGGAGGCTGAGCGTGGGGCCGACGGCGTAGGTGAGCGCGCTCAGCTCGTTAAGGTTTTTGAGTTGCAGGGCCTGGAGGGCGACCGAGCCGGTGAGGGAGAAATCGGGGAAGAACTGGGCCACGGCGACGCCGACCTCGGCGGTGGCGCTGTGGAGCTTGTCTTCGGCTTCGCGCACGTCTGGCCGGCGGCGCAGCAGGCCGGCGGGGAGGCCGATGGGCACGCTGGGCGGGGTGAGCGGCACGGGGGCGGCGGCCAGAAGCTCCGGCGGGAAGGCGCTGGGGGTTTGGCCCAGGAGCAGGCCGAGCTGGTTGATCAGCGCGTCACGCTCAGCCGTGAGGGTGGGGATTTGCGAGGCAATTTGCGCCGCGGTGGCGCGGGCGTTGGCGACATCGAGCGCGGTGGTGAGGCCGGCTTGCTGGCGCTCAACCGTTAAAGCGACCAGCTGGTTGGCGGAATCCAGGTTTTTCTGGGTGATGGCGAGCACGGATTGGGTGCCGCGCAGCTGGATGTAGTTGCTGGCGACCTGGGTTTCCACATTGAGCAGGGCGGCGCGGCGGGCCTCCACGGAGCCGGCGGCGGCGGCGACGGCGGCCTCGGCGGTGCGGCGGTTCTTGCCCCAGAGGTCAAGGTCGTAACTGGCTTGCAGGCCGTATTGATAGACATCAAACGGCGGGATGCCGGAGACGGGGATGCCAGCGCCGCCGCCCCCGCCAAGGGCCTGGACGACGCCCTTGTCGCTAAGCCCCTCGCGCGAATAGGAGGCGTTGAAGCCGATATTGGGGTAGAGGACGGCGCCCTCGATCTGGGCCTGGGCCTCGGCCTCCAGCATGCGCTGGGTGGCGATTTGCAGGTCAAGGTTCTGGGAGACGGCGGTGTTTTCCAGCCTGGTCAGCTCGGGGTCGTTAAAGCTGTTCCACCATTGCGGGTTGACCGCGCCGCCGGAGACATACGAGCTGGCGGAGGTGCCTTGAGTGTATGAGGTGGGAACAGCCGGGCGGGGGGGGACGAAGTTTGGCCCCACCATGCAGCCCGAGAGGGCAAGCAGCGAGACGGCGCCCAACAGGGCGGGGTGCAGCCGGGGAGAGGAAAACACGTAAGCAAGCTCCTTATGCGGCCTGAGGGCCTTTGCTTTAAGAGATAGCACAATCCGCCAAAGCACAAGAGCCAAGGCCACCCGCGCGGGGAGCGCCGGAACAAGGTGTTGTGGCATTATCTTGCCGGGGTGAGTTAGCCGCCTTGCGTGCGGGCAGCCATACGGCGGCGGCAGGGCGCGGCCACTTGTGGTTGAAGCCGATGAAATTCCACGTATAATTAGCTGATTAGCCTTTGTTTAATTTATGCGCCAGATTGATAAAAGCTGGTTCAAATTCTGAATATGCAATTTAGACCTTGCATCCGAGTCGTTTTTGGTCAGTATTCAATTTAAGGTTGTCTCTCATCATACGATATATATAGGGAAAATACTGATGGCCGCCGCGACGACACTCGACCAACTCGTTCGCCAGAAACTGCGCACATGGCCGCAACACCCGCCGGGGCTGGCGGACCATGACATGGGGGCGCGCGGCGCGTGGTTGCGGGCGCGGCCGGGGGCGGTGAATGATCTGGACCAGCCATTGCTGAAGCTGCCGGGCTCCAACCGGCTGCGAACCATGCCGGATGGGCTGTGGCTGTGCTTTGGGGGGACGGAGCGTGATCCGTTCGTGGATATTTTCGCTATCGAGGCGTGCGGATCGTTCCAGAATCTGCTGGATAAGCGCTCGCGCTTCGCGCCTTCCATGCATTCGCTGCTGGCGGTTTGCCCGGTTGAGTGGCTGAACAGCCCGGTTTCGGAAAACAACAACATGCTGCGCTGGCGCTATACCGGGCTGCTGCGCGCCGAGCCGGTGGCGCCGGTGACGCTGCCGGTGCGCGACATAAGGGTGATGTATGCGCTGCGGCCACGGCATTATCAGGGGTTTTCCGCCAGCCAGGTGCCGCATGCGCATGAGTTCTTCGCGCCGATGAGCGCGCTGATTGGGCCTGACGGGTGGCAGCACCCGAATTTGCGGGCGTTTATCGCCAGAACGTCGCCACGGGCGAATTTCTGGGAGTTTTCCGGGGCGACGGCGGCTTGAGGCGCTCATCTTTTAGACGGACGCTCTTTGCCGGGGGCTGGCGGGCGTGAACGGCGAGGATAAAATACAGGGACAAGATGGCGATTTGAGCAAATAATGAGTTTGTTTGATTGAATATATGCATTTCAGGCGAAGACCTCGGTGGGGATTTGCTCCAGCGTGGCGTTGTCGGGCATGACGGCGGGGATGGAGACGGTGCTGATGATGCGGCTGTCCAGCATGATCAGGCATTCAATGAACTGCCTGGGGCCGTTGCTGCCGGTTTCGGGGATGGTTTGGCGCATGTCGTCAGTGACGGTGATGATGTCACACACGGCGTCAACCAGGAGGCCGGCGGTTTTGTCGCCGTCTTCGACCACCACCACCACTGAGGCGGCGTTGGGCTCCTGCGGGGGCAGGCCGAGGCGCTCGGCGAGGTCGATCACCACCAGGACGGTGCCGCGCAGGTTGATCATGCCCTTGATGTAGGACGGGGCGTGCGGCAGGTGGGTGGAGGCGATCCAGCCGCGGATTTCGCGGATGGAGCGAATGTCCAGCGCGAATTCCTGGGCGCCGATGCGTACCGAGAGAAGCTCGTTACGGCGGTCTGGCTGGGTGGGGGTGCGGGATGTGTGGTGCATGGCTAAAACTCCTCCATTTCATCATCCGCCAGGGCCAGTTGCGGGGTGGCGCGCGGGCGGGCGAGCGGCACGAAGCGGCCGGCGGGTTCGGCCGGTTTGCGGGGTGGCGGGGCGGCTTGCCGGGTTTCGCTCCGCCGGGTTTGGAATTGGGAGACGAGGCGGGAGAGCTCCTCGGCCTCGGCCAGCAGGCTGTGGCTGGCGGCGGTGGCTTCTTCGACCATGGCGGCGTTCTGTTGGGTGACCTGGTCCATCTGGTTGACCGCGGCGTTCACCTCGGCGAGGCCGGTGGCCTGCTCCTGCGCGGAGGCGGCGATTTCGCTGACCAGGCTGTTCAGCCGCTCCACCTGCTCCACGATGCGGCCGAGCGCCTTGCCGGTTTCGCCCACCAGGCGCACGCCG
>JAKBAQ010000092.1 GCA_021808985.1 Pseudomonadota bacterium | reverse complement strand
GCAGCATCAGCCGCGCCACATGGAGCAAATAGGCGAGGTAGAGCGACACCGGCATCATCACCGCGCTCATCGCCAGCTGCGCGCGCAGCGGCCGCTCCCACCCCGCCGCGCTCGGCGCCGGCGCCGCCGCGCCAAGCCGCCACATCGCCGCGTTGGGCCGCTCCACCGCCACCGGCGCCAGCCCCAGCAGCCCGCGCACCGCGCGCGCCACGCGCATCAGAAAACCAAAAATAATCGCGCCGAGAATGCAGCAACCCATGCCTGGAATCCCCTCATCCGCGCGCCGGCGTCATGCTCACTTCCGTCCGGCCGTTGATCATCACCTCAATCTCCGCGCCACCTTGCGCATCGGCGCTGAACACCTGCCCCCCCTGCGCCAGCACATATTCCCGGCCAGGGCGCAGCCGCTCCAGCCGCAGCTTTTGCGGCCCCGCGCCGGCGCCGGCATACAGCACCAGCTCCAGCCCCTCGCCATCGCTGTACGCCTTCGCCACCAGCACATCCGGATATTTCGCCGCCGCCAGCACCGGCCCGCTCAGCGCGCCCGGCGGCGGCCCCTCGCGCAGCAGCTTGCGCATGTCAAAGCGCCGCAGCAGCCGGCCCATGATGATCGTCGCATTGTTCACGTTGGAGGCCTTGGCGTAGGAGACCACGCCATCCCGCTCCACCCGGCCGAAATCCGCATCCAGCCTGCGCATTATCGCCTCGGCCACCTCCTGGTCGCCCTGCTCGCGCGCCAGCATCAAGAACTGCGCATAAAGCCCCGCCTCGCTCTTTTTGTAATTGCCGGTGTCAATCCGGTCATAGGCCAGCGCCGCCAGCGTTATCTCGCCATCCGCCCCGAAGCTCACGCACTCCTCGCGTGAGGCCGCCCATGTCCGCCGGCTCAGATCGGGGAAGAACGGCGAGGCCATCCATCCCCACATCGCCGCCACATGGTTGCAGGTATAAACCGGAATCCGGATGCCCAGCGCCGTCATCCGCCCGGCATGCGGCGAGCCGTCTATCCCCATCATCTCCGACATATGCAGCGGCTTCAGCTCATGCAGCAGCTTCGGCGCATGGTTGGTCGCGAAAATCCGGTCCGCGGTCAGATGCGCCATCTGCCCCCATAAATTGCACGCGCTATAGGTCAGGCGCGGCTCGCACGGATAAAGCGGCGCATAAACCGCCTCGCGCTGGTTGCGCCGCCCCGCCTCCAGCACGGTGCGCAGATCGTGCCTGAACACCCTCTTCTCATCCCAGCGGAAGGTCAGCGCGCCCGGCTGCAAATACCGCATATCCCCGCTCAGCGCGGTATAGAGCGCGATATGGTTGCTCGAGAACCCGCCGAACATGATATTGTCCTTGGCGATCGGGTCCAGATTGAAGCTGAAATTGCCGAGCAGATTCTCCCAGCGCCACCATTTCCACACCATCGGCACGGTCAGCTTGTCGATCAGGTTGCGCTGCGCCTCATTCAAATACCCATGAAAATTCGGCGTGTAATGGCATTGCGAAATCTGCAGCGCCCAGAGCAGATAATCGATCTGGTAGCGCACCGAGGAAGTCTGGAACTGCTCGATCACGTCGAACCCCGCGAACCCCTCCACCGGCTGCAAGCCCCGCTCCAGCGCATAGCGCAGGCTGGCGAGGTCGGCGGGGCTCATCTCGCGCGTGCCGGGCGCTGGCGCCTCCACCGCGCGCGCCTCCACCGCCGCCATCGCCGCCGGCAGATAAACCGCCCGCGCATCCCGCCGCGCCGCCTCTTCCGCCAGGGTGCGGCGGCTCAGATAGGTGCAGCCGGCGAAGAACCCCACGGTGAGCACCAGCGTCGCCCAGGGTGACCATGGGGTGATATGCCCGCCCGCCAGCGCGCCCGCCAGCAGCGCGCCGCCCAGCCACACCACCAGCGGCGCCACGGCATTGGCCATCAGCACCCAGGAGGCAAAGGCGGCGAACATCAGCGCCACGGCGAGCGGAAACAGCAGCATCGCCCAGCCGCCATCGGCCAGAAACCCGGCGCCCGGGCATATCACCCCCAGCCCCGCGGCCTGCCACCCGCCAGAGAGATGCAGCGCCAGCGGCGCCACGCCCAGCACCACCAGCAGCGCATACACCGCCTGCGCCCGGCGGCGCAGTTTCGCGCTCGCCACCGCCGCGCCAAACGGCGCCATCGCATCAGCCGGAGGCGGCTCCGCCGCCGCAATCGCCACAGACATATTTATCCCCTTCGCGCCCCAGCCTTCAGGCGCTTTTCTTATTTTCCGGGGCAAGTCTACACGCTTCCCACCAAATAGTGAACAGCTGCATATTGAACTAGCGCACTAAATATCAGCCCCGCCGGCGGAAGCCCAGCCGCGCCGCCACCACCTGGCGGATCGCCGCGAAACGCCTGATAATCCCCGCCCGGCCACGGCGCAGCAGGCGCAGCGCCAGCTCCCGGCCGGGGCGCACCGTCTCCAGCACCCAGTCGCGCCCGCGCAGGGCCTGCCGGTGCACGATGGCGAACCAGCGGATGGAGAGCAGTTTTGGCTCGCAGCTCTGGTAAATCCAAACCACCATCAGCGTGGCGCTGCCCTTAATCACGATCCCCGCCAGCATCGCCGCTATCCACTGCCCGCGCGTGACCAGATAAGCCGCCCAGAACCCGCCAATATGGCTTAAAATCTCAGGCACCAGAAACAGCGGCAGCACCGCCGCGGCGGGCAGGGCCATGAGCCGTCTCTGCACGGCCATCACCGGCCATGTCCGCGCGATTCGCCGCAGCAGCGCCGTCGCCCCGTTCCAGAAAATCTCTTCGATGATCACATACAGCAGGGCAGGGGGCAGCAGCAGCACATCGCGCAGCCGCCTTGCCCATCTGCGCCGCGGGGCCGCGCTGGTCCGGTTGGCCCGGCGCGCGTCGCTCATGTCTGCGCGCCGCCCATGCCGGGGAGCCTCAACCACATGCCAGCACAACCAGCAGCGGCCGATGGTCCGAGGCGCCCTGCTCCAGCACCCTGGCCGAGACGCAGCTCATCCCGCGCACGAAGCAGCGGTCCAGCCGCAGCGGCAGCACCCCGCTCATCCGGTGCGTCGCAATCCGCGCGCCCACATCCTCGAAGCCCGGCAGCAGCGGCGCGCCCAGCAGGTTGCAGTCGCCCAGAATCGCCGCCCGCTGCGGCAGCACCCCGGCAATGCGGCGCAGCTGCCGCCGGTTCAGGAGCTGCCCGTGCGAGAGATGCACATTGGCCACGCTGAAACCGCCGAGATCGAGTATCTGGCACACCCGCCGCACCAGCATGCCGCGCTGCAAGGCCAGGCTCCCCGCCGGCGCATGGAACGGGCGCCTGCTCCAGGCCGCCAGCCCATGATGGCGCCCCGGCAGCGCCACGCGCGCATAATGCCCGCCCAGCAGCCCCGGCAGATCGTCGATCCCCGCCGTCGCCTCCTGCATCAGGCACAAATCCGGGTCGTGCCGCTCTATCAGCGCACGCACATGCGCGGCCTCGGCCCCCACCGAATGCAGCAGATTCCAGCTGATGATCCTGAACTCAGCGCAGGATGTCATTGCGTCCCGCCCACCATAGCCGCACCCCCTTCAGCACCAGCCCCACGCCGGGCCACAGCGCGAAGGCCGCGACCACCCAGGCGATCAGCCTGGGCAGAAAAATCGCCAGCCCCCCGAGCATGAGCAGCACCAGCCCGCCGCCCAGCACCACGAGTGATTCCGTGGGGTCAAGCTGGCGCCGCCGGGTGAAGGAGGCATTCAACGTGCTGCCCAGGCCAATGGCGCCCGAGAGCAGCCGCCCGGCCTTGGCGGGGGCGCGCTCGCGCGCATGGCCGTCGGGCACCACCGGCCGTGGTATCCCGCTGCGCCCGCGCGCCAGCACCACCTCGGTCGCGTTGGTCATGTCCGCCTCGTACATCGCCTCCATCTCTGCCGCCAGCGCATGGTCTTTTATGATCACATCCAGTTCCCGGTTGGTGATCCAGCTCGCCAGATTGGAGTTGCTGGACCCGATCCGGCTCCAGCACCCATCCGCCACGGCGGTCTTGGCGTGCAGCATCGGCCCGTTCCACTCGAACACCCTCACCCCCGCCTGCAGCAGCGGGCGATAGGCTGATTTGGAGAGCGCGCCGACCAGCGGCCAGTCGCTGGAGCCGGGCACCAGCAGCCGCACATCAACCCCCGCGCGCGCCGCCCCGGCCAGGGCGCGCACATAGGCCGTGGTGGCGACAAAATAGCCATCCATCAGCCACAGCCTGCGCTCCGCGATCTCCGCGATCAGCTGCTCCAGCCGGTACAATCCCAGGCTATCCGGCCGCCCCGCGATCACCGAAACCGCGACATCTCCGCGCGCCGCGCGCGTGCCTGGCAGCGCCTCCACATCACGCTGCGCCAGCCCGGCCGCGGCCTCCCAGCTATCCACGAACGCGGCATCCAGATAGACCGTCGCCGGCCCCTCGATCGCCACCGCCGTATCGCGCCACGGCGCCATGTGGCGCGCCGGGTCGCCGCTCCAGTCATGGCCGATGCACAGGCCCCCGGTGAAGGCGATATCCCCATCCACGCACAGCACCTTGCGATGATCCCGGCTGATCCAGTGCAGCGGGTGCAGCAGGTTCGGCGGATTATACCCGCGCACCTCAACCCCGCTTGCGCGCAGACTCTGCCAGAACCCGGCGCTGGTCCGCCGCAGGCAGCCCATCCAGTCATACAGCACCCGCACCGCCACCCCGCGCCCCGCCGCCGCCATCAGCGCCTGCGCGAACGCGGCCCCCGTGGCGTCTTCCTGGATGATGTAATTCTCCAGCCACACATACCGCTTCGCCGCATTAATCGCGCGCAGCCACGCGGCGAATGTCTGCGGCCCGTCGCGCAGCAGCCGCACCCGGTTGCCCGCCGCGTGTCCCGCCTCGGCCACACGGCGGAAATCCTCGGCCATCAGCCTGTCAAGCAGTTCCATGCATCGCCTTCCGCCGCGCGCCCGCTGCGCCTGGCTCAGGCCCGCGCCTCATGCACATGCACATCATGGCCGCCTTGCGCGCGTAGAATCTCCAGCGCCTTGTCCTCCTGGGCGGCATCGCGCAGCCCCACCCACAGCAGCAGCCCGCCGCGCTCCAGCTGCTCCCTCACCCGCGCCGCATGGTGCTGGTGGATCAGCCCGCCCAGCGCCGCGCCCAGCACAAACCCGCCCCCCGCCGCGATCACGGCCGGCAGCGCCACGCTGCCGCCGGCAAACATCAGCCCGCCGATGGCGGCCAGGGCAGGGGCCGGCAAATAGGTGGCCTCCAGCCGGGAGATCCGCGAATAGAACGTATCGCGCGGCGCCGCCATGTTATCCTCCATCTCCCGCACCAGCCGGTAGCGCTGGCCGAGCCTGTGCTCCACCGCCTCCTCGCTGGCCAGCAGCGAGAAGGCGGCGCGGTCAAACCCGTGCGTCTCCAGCGCGAACACCGCCGCGTCCAGCGCCTCGCTGCTATCGAACACGCCAACGGCTTCCCGATAAGTGGCTGACATGGCGCGACCCCTCCTATGCTGTGCCGGCGCGCTGACATTGCGCCTCTTTCCCGCCCAAGCAAACCCCGCCTTCAGGGCAGCAATGTGGCGAACATTCCAACCGCGCACAGCCCCATCACGGCAAAGGTGAGCCACACCAGCCCGCGCGAGAGCACGCCGCCCCGGTTTTCCCCCATAATCGCGCGGCTATCGTTGATCCGCGCGATCATGAACAGCAGCGGCACCGCGGCGATGCCGTTGAACACGGCGGTGAACACCAGCGCCTTCATGGGGTTGATATGCGTGAAG
The DNA here is from genome assembly GCA_021808985.1 of Pseudomonadota bacterium. Lineage (GTDB taxonomy): Bacteria > Pseudomonadota > Alphaproteobacteria > Acetobacterales > Acetobacteraceae > Acidocella. Next base: position 4,179 of record JAKBAQ010000092.1, on the reverse strand, counting down.
TTCAGCAGCAGGCCCACCCCCGTGGAGACGATGATAACCCCATAAAACCCCCGCGCCTCGCCAAACTTGCGCGACAATCCCTCCCGCCACTCAAACGCCTCGGCCATCGCATAGGCGGCCGAGCCGGCCAGCACCGGAATGGCGAGCAGCCCCAGCCCTATCACCCCCACGGCGAACAAATCCCGCGCCACCTGGCCGGAGCTGGGAAAGGAGCGCACCAGCGGCACCAGCGCCTCCGCCGCATCGGCCGCCGTGGCGATATTGGTGATCCCATGGCGAAACAGCACCGAGCCGGTGGTGATGATGATGAACCACTGCGCCAGCTCGGCGAAAATCATGCCCACGGTGGTGTCGATGCGCATGTTCTCCAGAAAATCCCACGGCAGCCTGGGTTGCCCGTCATCCCCGTTGGTCACCCCCAGGGCGATCTCCTCCTCAACCTCCTGCGAAGCCTGCCAGAAGAACATGTAAGGCGAGATCGAGGTGCCGAACACGCCGGTGACGATGAAGAGAAACTGAAACGTGAATTCCACATGCGGAATCACGGTGGCGCGCAAAATCTCGCCCCACGGCTCGCTGATCATGAACGCCGTCGCCGGATAGGCCAGCAGCGCCAGCGCCAGCCATTTCAGCGCCTTCGCATAGGTCTGATAGCTGATCTGTATCTCCAGCGCGGCCACGGTCACCGTGGTCAGCACCGTGAACACCCAGAGCGGCAGCTTCACCACCAGCTGCGCCGCCGCCGCCACCGCGCCGATATCCGCGCCGATATTGATGGTGTTTGCCACCACCACGAGCATGACCATCACCACCAGAATGGGCCGGCTGTAATGCCGCCGGATCACCCCGGCCAGCCCCTGGCCTGTCACCGAGCCGATCCGCGCGCAGCATTCCTGCACCGCCACCATCAGCGGTATCTGGTAAAGCGCGGTCCAGAGCTGGCCATAGCCAAACTGCGCGCCGGTCTGGGAATAGGTGGCGATGCCCGAAGGGTCGTCATCCGCCGCGCCGGTTATCACCCCCGGCCCCAGCACCTTTAAAAACCGCGCGAGCCTGCCCGCGGGGCGGGAGTCCTCAGGCGGCGGCTCAGGCTTCTCGGCAAGTTGCTGCACAGGCACCCCTGGCGGCCCGCGAGATCACACCAGGCCTTCGCCCGCATGCTTACCGGTATTTCCCCCGCCAGCGCAATCCGCTCAGCCCGCGTAACAATCCCCCGCGCGCGCTCACAGCAGCCTCAAGCGCTTCAGCCACGCGATCACGGCGGCCACCACCAGCACCGGCAGCACAATCCCCAGCCCCACAAACGCCCGCCCGCCGCTGATCAACCGTTCCAGCCAGAAAAAATTCATCCCGAAAAACCCGGTCAGAAAGGTCAGCGGCAGAAATATCAGCGAGACGATGGTCAACCGGTTGATCTGCTCGCCCTGCCGCTGCGCGATCGCCGTCGCATAATCCTGAGACATTTTCGCCGCCCACTCGCTGCGCTCATGCAGCCTGCGCTCCACATCGGCCACCTGGCTGGCATAATCGTTCAGCTCCCGTGCCGCGTGCCGGTTCATCCCCGGCAACGCCTCCACGCCCACAATGGCGCTGCGCACCGCGCTGCTGTAGCGGTCGATGTTCGACCAGGCGGACTGCAATGTCTGGAACCGCCCGGTCAGCGCCGGAAAATCCACGCTCTCCGGCTTCTGCCCCAGCTGCATCTCAATCGTCTGAAACCGCTCATCCAGCTCGCTGATCGCCAGCTGCAGCGTCCCCAGCAGCAGCTGCAGCAAAATCCCCGCCGCATGATGCGGGCTTTTTTCAAGCGCCGAGGCCCGCTCGGCGAAATGCTCGCGAATTTCATCCAGCACGCCGGCGCTGCCGTTCCACACCGTCACCAGGCAGGCGCTGGTGCACAGCAAATGTATCTCCAGCAGCCCCCGCCCATGCTCCGCCACCCAGGTCACCGCCAGCAGCCGCTCGCGCTCTATGTTCATCCGCCCCGTCTGGCCAAAGCGTTGCAGCCAGGCGGCATCCGCCTCATCCAGCCGCAGCGCGCCCAGCATCTCCGCCCGCGCCGCCGCGCCGCCGCCGGCGATATCGAGCCAGAAAAACCGCCCCGCCCCGGCCAGCTCCCGCAGCGCGGCGCTGCTCTCCACCCGCCGCACCCCGTCCACGCTCACAAAGGTGGCGGCCAAAGCCGGCGGTTTGGTGGCGGCGCCTGGCTTGGGCATGCGGGCTATACCGGGAACTTCCCGTCCCGCACGTCGGCGGCGTAGTCGCTCAGCGCCGCCTGCAGCAGCGCCGCGCCATTCACATACTGGCGGGCGAAGCCCGGCGCGCGGTCCATGTTCAGCCCCAGCACGTCATGCAGCACCAGCACCTGGCCATCCGTGCCCGGCCCCGCGCCGATGCCGATCGTCGGCACGCTCAACCGTTTGGTAATCCCCGCGGCCAGCTCGCCGGGTATCGCCTCCATCAGCAGCATGCGCGCCCCGGCTTCCTCCAGCGCCACCGCCTCGTCGAAAATCCGCTGCGCGGCCTCCTGCGTCTTGCCCTGGCGCCTGAACCCGCCCAGCTGGCGCACATGCTGCGGCGTCAGCCCGATATGCGCGCACACCGGAATCGCCCGCTGCGAGAGATAGCGCACGGTCTCCACCATCGGCATCCCGCCCTCCAGCTTCACGATCTCGGCGCCCGCCTTCAGCAGCCGCGCCGCCGCGGCGAAGGCCTGCGCCGGCCCTTCCTCGAAACTGCCGAACGGCAGATCCGCCATCACCAGCGCGCGCGCCACGCCCTTCGCCACGATGCCGGTGTGATACACCATCTGCTCCAGCGAAACCCTCAGCGTATCCGCATCCCCGGCCACCATCATGCCCAGCGAATCACCCACCAGCACGGCATCCACGCCGGCGGCGTCGGCCAGGCGCGCGAAGGGATAATCATAGGCCGTGATCATGCTCATCCTGCGGCCCTCGCGCTTGGCCTTTTCCCATACGCCCAGATTCTTGCTCATGCGTGCGCTCCCTCGCTCAGCAGCTCCAGGGCGAATGCCACACTCGCCCGCCGCACCTCATCGCGGCCACCGCTGAAAACCTTATGATAAATGGTAACCCCGCCCGCCGTCGCCAAGCCGAACCACACCGTCCCCACGGGCTTGAGCGCGCTGCCGCCATCCGGCCCGGCGATCCCGGTAACCGAAACCGCCATATCCGCCCCGGATTTCTCCCGCGCCTCTATGGCCATGCACCCCGCCACCGCCTCCGATACCGCGCCAACCTCCGCGATCAGCTCATCAGGCACCCCCAGCATCCGCGTCTTCGCCGCGTTGGAGTAGGTGACAAATCCATGCGTGAACACCGCCGAGGCCCCCGGCACGGCGGTAATCGCCGCGGCAACCATCCCACCCGTGCAGCTCTCCGCCGTGGCGATGGTCAGCCCCTTGGCCTTGCAAACCTCCACCAGCCGCGCGGCACTCATAGCGGCAGCACCAGGCGCAGCAGCGCCACAACCACCAGCGCCATCACCCCCGCTATCAGGTCATCCCCCATCACGCCATATTCATCATGCCGCGCATCGGCCCAGCCCACCGGCCCCGGCTTTAAAATATCGAACAGCCGGAACAGCGCGAAGCTGATCAGCATGCCCAGCCACCCGACATGGCTGAGCGCCAGCAGCGGGATCATCTGCCCCGCGATCTCGTCAACCACGATCCATTTCGGGTCATGCGCCGCATCGCCCGTGGCGCGCACCGCCTCCAGCCCCACCACGGCGAACACCACGATCCCCAGCAGCAGCGGCAGATGCCCGTAATCCAGCAGCGCCGCCCCCAGCGCCAGCCCCACCAGCGAGCCAAACGTCCCCGGCGCCCTGGGCGCGTAGCCGGAGCCAAAGCCAGCGGCGAGAATGGTCCAGAAATTCATTGTTGCATCCAGTGGCTGAGGGGAAAATCCGCCGAGCCGGTCAGCAGCGCCCGGTAGATGGTAATGCCCTCCGAGACCCGCTGCACATAATTGCGCGTCTCGCTGAAGGGAATTTCCTCCACCCAGTCGATTATATTGGCGCCTCCGGCATGTTTTCCCAGCTCCGGGTCGCCATATTCGCTCAGCCAGTTGCTCACATTGGTCGGCCCGGCATTGTACGCGGCGATGGCCAGCGGCAGGCAGTCGCCGAAATCGCGCAGCAGCCCGGTGAAGT
>JAKBAQ010000091.1 GCA_021808985.1 Pseudomonadota bacterium | reverse complement strand
CCGGTATGGCATCCCGAGATCGAGGAGTTCATTGAAATCCGCCGCCCGACCGGGGGGGACCCCAACCGCAAGGCGCTGAACCTGCATCATGGTATTCTGATCTCCGATGCCTTCATGCGCGCGGTGGAGGCGGATGCCGAATGGGTACTGACCTCGCCGAAGGACCGCTCGCATGTGCGCAGCATCTCGGCGCGGGCGCTGTGGGTGCGTATCCTCACCGCGCGGATTGAGACCGGGGAGCCGTATCTGGTGTTCTCCGACCATGTGAACAACGCCCGGCCCGAGCAGCACAAGCTGGCCGGGCTGGAGGTGAAGACCTCCAACCTGTGCGCCGAGATTACGCTGCCGACCGGGCTGGACCAGCACGGCAAACAGCGCACGGCGGTGTGCTGCCTCTCCTCGGTGAACCTGGAGACGTGGTTCGAATGGCACAAGGATGAGATGTTCATCGAGGACATCATGCGCTTTTTGGACAATGTGCTGCAGGACTTCATCGACAAGGCGCCGGACCTGATGGAGAAGGCGAAATACGCGGCGATGCGCGAACGCTCGGTGGGGCTTGGGGTGATGGGGTTCCACTCCTTCCTGCAGGACCAGAACGTGCCGTGGGAAAGCGTGATGGCCAAGGTGTGGAATGTTAAGATGTTCAAGCACTTGCGGGCCGGTGTTGATGCTGCATCAAAGAAGCTGGCGCATGAGCGCGGACCCTGCCCGGATGCCGAGGAATATGGCATCATGGAGCGTTTCTCGCACAAGATCGCCATTGCGCCGACGGCTTCCATCTCCATCATCACCGGCAATACCTCGCCGGGGATAGAGCCGATCGCCGCCAATGTGTTCCTGCAGAAGACGCTCTCGGGCAGCTTTACCGTGCGCAACCGGCCGCTGCAGAAATTGCTGGCCAAATACGGGCGGGATGATGAGGAGACGTGGTCCTCCATCACCACCACCAAGGGCAGCGTGCAGCATCTGGAGTTTTTGAGCCAGCATGAGAAGGACGTGTACAAGACCGCGTTTGAGCTGGACCAGCGCTGGATTATCGAACATGCGGCGGACCGCACGCCCTATATCTGCCAGAGCCAGTCGATCAATATCTTCGTGCCGGCCAATGTGAACAAGCGCGACCTGCACCAGTACCATTACCAGGCATGGAAAAAGGGCGTGAAATCATTGTACTATTGCCGGTCGCTGTCGATTCAGCGGGCGGATACGGTCTCGGAGAAGGCGGTGCGGCCGGATGAGTTCACCGGGATTCCGGTGGAGGGCGCGGCGCCGGTGCAGGCACCGGGGACGACGAATTACGAGGAATGCCTGGCCTGCCAGTAGCCAAAGACATTGAAGGCCTGACTTGATGAATGAGAATTTGCCCGTGAAGATCGACCTGCTGACGGAGAACCCGGTTTACAAGCCGTTCCGCTACCCTTGGGCCTATGATGCGTGGCTGACGCAGCAGCGCGTGCATTGGCTGCCCGAGGAAGTGCCGCTGGCCGATGACGTGAAGGACTGGCACAAGAACCTGACCCTGGCCGAGCGCAACCTGCTGACGCAGATTTTCCGCTTTTTCACTCAGGCGGATGTGGAGGTGAACAACTGCTACATGAAGCAGTACTCCCAGGTGTTCAAACCCACCGAGGTGCTGATGATGCTCTCGGCGTTCTCGAACATCGAGACCATCCATATCGCCGCGTATTCGCATCTGCTCGATACCGTGGGGATGCCCGAGGTGGAGTACACCGCTTTCCTTAAATATAAGGAAATGAAGGACAAATACGATTTCATGCATGGCTTCTCGGTCTCCGATAAGCACAATATCGCGAAAACCCTGGCGGCGTTCGGCGCTTTTACCGAGGGGTTGCAGCTGTTCGCCTCGTTCGCGATTCTGCTCAACTTCCCGCGCTTCAACAAAATGAAGGGCATGGGGCAGATCATCACCTGGTCGGTGCGCGATGAGTCGCTGCATTGCGAGTCGATCATCAAGCTGTTCCGCACCTTCGTGCAGGAAAACCCTGAGATCTGGACTGAGGATTTGCGCCGGGAACTCTACCTGACCTGCGCCACCATCGTGGACCATGAGGATGCCTTCATCGACCTTGCCTTTGAGCTGGGCGCGGTGGAGGGGCTGACGGCGGAGGAGGTGAAACGCTATATCCGCTACATCGCCGACCGCCGGCTGACGCAGCTCGGGCTCAACGCGCTGTTCCATGTCGACAAGAACCCCCTGCCCTGGCTGGATGAAATGCTGAACGCGGTGGAGCACGCGAATTTCTTCGAGAATCGCTCGACCGAGTACAGCAAGGCCTCGACCACCGGGACCTGGGAGGACGCCTTCGCCGAGTTTGGCGCGGCCGAACCCGCGGGCGGGCTGGCGGTGCAATGAGGCCGGGCCGCGGCGGCGGCGAAAATTATTTAAGGTTGTGAGTGAGCGGCGAAATACCACTCCCTCGCGAAGAAGTGTCCGCTTTTTGCATGGCTTAATGCTGTAGTATAAGTTAACAACACGCGTACCCACGGAGTTACCGCTGTCGGCATGCAAGATTTTACTATTCTAACTGTTATACCAGGGATATTTCGTGGAATAGTGGGTAGCGGTTTTACATTGGACTAAGCGCATCATGGCAAGTGTACCAGAGGACGATATTGAGTCCCAGAACAAGACAGGCGCGGCTGTTCCGCGATATAGCCGCAGGCTTTCAGATAAAATTCTGATCGCCTTTCATCATGCGTGCGACCAGGGCGATTATGAGATCGCCGAGCAGTTGCTGCGTATTTTGGAAACCATGCTGACGCGCCGCACCGTGCCGCCCGATGCCAACCGCCGCAAAACGATTGAAAGCCTCGTCGCCGCGCATGAGCGGCTGTGGCATTTGCGCCATCCGGAGAAACAGGCCGGACTCGGCTGAAAGGCCCGGGGCTGAGCGGGCCAGGGCTGATAAGGCCCGGGGTTGCGTGAAGCATATGTTGAGCGCCGGTGGCCTCAGGCGGTGATTTTTTCGTAGCTTTCGCTGCCGCTGACATGGAAGGCCAGGCCAGACCATTGGGAAAACTGGTCGTACCAGACGCTTAGGCGCAGCTTGCCTCTGACATTGAAGCACTGCGCCGTGATGCTGCCGCCCTCGGCGGTGGGCAGCCTGTTCCAGCCCGGTGAGTTGACGATAGCGGGGTAGCAATGCGCGGTCTGGATGTTGAGGAGCGTGCCCTCCAGCATCGCCTTGTTCCAGTAGCTCAGGGGCATGGTGTCGGGCGGGGCGGTGTATTCGGGGTAGCTGCGGGCCGGGTTGTTGTGGTTGATGCCCACCACATCATAGCCGGCGGCCACTTTATGGGCGTGCACCTCAAGCCTTGTGCCGTTGTCGTTCACCTGGCTCTCCAGGCGCGTGAAGCTGTTGCCGGTCCAGGTTTCGCGCGCGGCGGCGGTGTAGCGGAACAGAGGCAGGCCGGCGAAGGTGACGAGCAGGGCGATGTTGACATCCACGCTGAGGGAATCGCCGTTGCGGGAGAAAGCGAGGTGATGCTCGCCGATCGGCACGCCGTTGCGCAGCACCCTGAAGGCCATGCTGTTGCCGGGCGGCACGGGCAGCGTATCGGCCAGCGCCGGCCCGGTTGCGGCCAGGGCCGCTGTTGCCGCTAAAAAGCGCCGCCTTTGCATTATGTTGCCGCCTCCTGGTTAGAGCAATGTTGGTTTGGGTCGAATCAGCTGATTCGACATAAGCCAATGAAATTGATCGCAAAAACATGGCTGGAGCAGGATTGACGCACGGCCATCAGGCGCCAGCGCCCGCTGGGCGTGGCCCGGCGGGTAGGTGCGGTCTAACCGGTGGGCGGGCCGGGGTGCGTTAATATACGATGAACGCTGAAGTGAAGGCGGAGGGGCGACATCCATGACGGAGCATGGCAGAGTGGCTTCATGCATCAGCTGATTCTGCTCCGCCACGCCAAAGCCGCTCCCGCCAACGCCGCGCCCTCGGACCATGAGCGGCCGTTGACCGATGTGGGCAAACAGGCGGCCGGGGCCATTGCCGCGGCCATGCGCAAGGCGGGGCTGGCGCCGGATGTCGTGCTCGTCTCCACGGCGGTGCGCACGCAGGAGACCTTCGCCGCGCTGGAGGCCGCCGGGGTGTGGGATGAGTGGCCCAATGTCGATTCCCTGCCCGCTTTGTATATGGCCGCGCCGAACCGGATACGCGAGCTGCTGCGCGAGCTGCCGGAGACCGTGCGCAGCGCGCTGGTGATCGGGCATAATCCGGGGCTGCACGATCTGGCGCTGGCGATTGCCGGGCCGGCCAGCTCGCAGCCGGACATGGTGCGCCTGCATGACGGCTTCCCCACCGCCGCGCTGGCGGAGTTTCTGGTTTCCACCCCCTGGCGGCGGCTGGGCGCGCATGGCGCAACCCTGCAACGCTTTATCAAGCCCGCTGATATCGTCTGAGGCCAGGGATGGCCTGCCATTGGCGCGCCGCGCCGGCGCCGTGCATATGCTGCAACCGCGAGAACCCGCCTTTACATGTGACGCGCGATTTAATAACGCTCTCTTAGTCCGCGCCATGCCAGACTATTATTGAGACAAACAGCCCCTCAAACCGACCGGAAGGTGAATCCGCATGCCTCATTCCGCAACCAGTAAGCAGGCCGGCACCGCAACGCTGAGCTATGACGGCAAATCGGCCAGCCTGCCCGTGCTGACAGGCTCCCTCGGCCCGGCTTGCGTCGATGTGCGCAAGCTCCAGGGTGAGCTTGGTGTTTTCACCTTCGACCCGAGCTATGGCGCCACCGCCTCGTGCGAGAGCGCCATTACCTATATCGACGGCGATGCCGGCATTCTGCTCTACCGGGGCTATCCCATCGAGCAGCTGGCCGAGAAATCCACCTTCCTGGAGGTTGCCTACCTGCTGCTGTTCGGCAACCTGCCGAACAAGGCGGAGCTTGGCGTGTTCACCAACGGGGTGACGCGCCATACCATGCTGCATGAGCAGATCCGCCGCTTCTGGGACGGTTTCCGCCGCGACGCGCACCCGATGGCCATGCTGTGCTCGGTGGTCGGCGCCATGTCCGCCTTCTATCCCGACAGCATCGACACCCAGGACCCGCGCCAGCGCGAGATCAGCGCGTACCGGATGATCGCGAAAATCCCCACCATCACCGCCTGGGCGCACAAATACAATGCCGGGCAGCCTTTCGTGTATCCGCGCAACGACCTCAACTACTCGGAAAACTTCCTGCATATGTTCCATGCGGTGCCGGCCGAGCCTTATGAGCAGAACCCGATCCTCACCCGGGCGATGGACCGGATTCTGATCCTGCATGCCGACCATGAGCAGAACGCCTCCACCTCCACCGTGCGGCTGGCGGGCTCAACCGGGGCCAACCCGTTTGCCTGCATCGCCGCCGGCATTGCCTCGCTCTGGGGCCCGGCGCATGGCGGCGCCAATGAGGCGGTGCTGAAAATGCTCGCCGAGATTGGCCATAAGGACAATATTCCGGCCTTCATCGAGCAGGTGAAGGACAAGAACAGCCATGTGAAGCTGATGGGCTTCGGCCACCGGGTTTATAAAAACTTCGACCCGCGCGCCAAGATCATGCAGCAGACCTGCTACGAGGTGCTGGGGGCGCTGGGGATCAAGGATGAGCCGATGCTCGACCTTGCCATGGAGCTGGAGAGAATCGCGCTGGAGGATGAGTATTTCGTCTCGCGCAAGCTCTACCCGAATGTTGATTTCTATTCCGGCATCATCCTCAAGGCCATGGGCTTCCCCACCACCATGTTCACCCCCATCTTCGCGCTGGCCCGCACGGTGGGCTGGATCAGCCAGTGGATGGAGATGATCGAGGATCCGCAGCAGCGCATCGGTCGGCCGCGCCAGATTTATACCGGTGCGGCGGCGCGGGACTATACGCCGATAGACCAGCGGGGCTGATGCCGGACGCGGCGCGCATGCAAGGGCCAAGGGAGGCAGCTCCCTTGGCCTTTTTACGTTGAACAGGCTGCCCTCCGGCCCCTGGCGGAACCTGATCGCCGGGCTGCTTTACATGATCGCCATCACGGCGCTGGCGACGCTCGCCTATGTGCTGGCCGGGTGGAGCCTGGCCGATGCGTTCTATTTCGTCGTCATCACCGTCTTCACAGTCGGTTATGAGGAGGTGCACCCGATTGATACGCCGGAGTTGCGGGCGATTACCATCGGCACCATCGTGCTGGGGAGCACGGGGGTCATTTTCCTCACCGGCGCGCTGGTGCAGGCCTTCACCTACACGCAAATTCAGCAATTGTTCGGAACCAAGCGGATGAAAACGCAGATCGAAAAAATGTCCGGCCATGTGATCATCTGCGGCTATGGGCGGATCGGCGAGGCGCTGGCGGAGGAGTTGCGGGCGGGCGAGGCGCAGTTTGTCATTGTCGACCTGGATGAGGCCCGGCTGGCGCAGGCGGCGGCGCAGGGGTTTCCCACCTGGCATGGCGACGCCACGGCCGAGAGCGTGCTGGAGGAGGTTGGCGTGCACCGGGCGCGCGCCCTGGCCACGGTGGTGCCCAATGACGCGGTGAACGTGTTCATCACCCTGACCGCGCGCAGCCTGAACAAGGAGCTGGAGATCATCGCGCGCGGGGTTTCGCCCAACACCAAGGGCAAGCTGCTGCATGCGGGGGCAAGCTCGGTGGTGGAGCCAACCCATATCGGGGCTGAGCGGATCGCGCAGCTGATCCTGTTTCCGCAGACCTCGCGCTTTACCGATGATACAAGGCGGATGCGCGCGCTGGGGGCGGGGCTGCGCACGCTGGGGCTGGAGCTGGAGGTTATGGCGGTTTCAGCAGACAGCCAACTGGCGGGCAGCAGCATTGAAAAGGCCGAGCGCGCGGCGGCGGGGAGCCTGTTTGTCATCGCCATAAACCGCAAGAACGGTGAAACGCTGACCCGCCCGGTGCCCGCCACCATTATCGAGCCGGGGGATGGCGTCGTGGTCATCACCCGATCGGGGCGGAGCACGCCCAGGATCAGCTAAGGCGGCGCGCTTATTGTGCATCGCACACACCACCCTACATATAACCCAGACACATTTTCAAAGGACGCATCATGCCCTCATTGTTCGACCCGTTGAGCCTCGGCGGCCTCACGCTGCCCAACCGAATCGTCATGGCCCCCCTCACCCGCACCCGCGCCGTGGCGCAGCGCGCGCCCAATGCGCTGATGGCCGAATATTACGCGCAGCGCGCCAGCGCGGGGCTGATTATTTCCGAGGCGATTTCGGTCTGCCCGCAGGGGGTTGGCTATGCCAACACGCCGGGCCTGTGGTCTGATGAGCAGGTGCGGGGGTGGAAGCTGGTGACCAATGCGGTGCACCGGGCGGGCGGGCGGATTTTCGCCCAGCTTTGGCATGTCGGCCGCATTTCGGCGCCGCTGTTCCTCAATGGCGAGCTGCCGGTGGCGCCAAGCGCCATCGCGGCGAAGGGGCATGTCGCGCTGGTGCGCCCGAAGCAGGATTATGTGACGCCGCGGGCGCTGGATATCGGGGAGATACCCGGTATCGTGGAAGCCTACCGCAAGGCGGCGATGAACGCGCAGATGGCGGGGTTCGACGGGGTGGAGATCCACGGCGCCAATGGCTATCTGCTGGACCAGTTTTTGCAGGACAGCAGCAACCAGCGCAACGATGAGTATGGCGGGCCGGTTAAGAATCGCGCCCGGCTGATGCTCGAGGTTACCGATGCGGTGACCTCGGTGTGGGAGGCGGACCTGGTGGGCATGCATCTGGCGCCACGCATGGATGGCAACGGCATTGGGGATTCCGACCCGGTGGGGACGTTCAGCTATGTGGTGGGAGAGCTGGCGGACCGGGGGCTCGCCTTCATCTGCGCCAGGGAATATCAGGGGCCGGATTCGCTGGGGCCGCGCCTGAAGAAAATATTCGGCGGCATCTATATCGCCAATGAGAATTTCACGCTGGAGAGCGCGCGGGCGGCGCTGGCCGCGGGTGAGGCCGATGCGGTGGCCTGGGGCAAGCTGTTCATCGCCAATCCGGATCTGGTGGAGCGATTCCGGCGCGGGGCGGCGCTGAATGAGCCGGATGCAGCGACCTTCTACGGGGCGGAGCCGCATGGCTATACCGATTATCCGGCGCTGGAAGCGGCGCTGGCCTAATTCAGCGGTGGAGTGAGGCATGAGATGCAATCGCGCCGCGATTCCATCTTATGCCATCCCGCTCTAAAACAGTTCGATATCGCCGCCGGAATGGCGGTTTCCGGCGAGATAGCCCTCCAGCACCAGCTCCTCATAGCATTTCACCCGGTTGCGGCCGCTGTGTTTGGCCAGATATAACGCCTCGTCAGCACGGCCGAAGGCGGCTGCGCAGCTGTCATCCACCCTGATTTTGGTGAAGCCGATGCTCACGGTGACACGGCCGACCTGCGGGAACGCCGCCTGCGCCACCGCGAGGCGGAAGGAGTCGAGCAGGCTCCAGGCTTGCTCCTGTTTCATATCAGGCAGGATGAGCAGGAATTCCTCGCCGCCGAAGCGGAACACGCCCTCGATTCCGACAAAGTACCGGCTGATCAGCCGGGCCAGCAGGATCAGCACCTCGTCGCCATAGGGGTGGCCGAACTGATCGTTGACGCGCTTGAAGAAGTCGACATCGATCACCGCGATGACCGCGTGCACGGCCTTCTCGGCGGTGATCTGCTTGAAATAGGTGCCGAAGGTGCGGCGGTTGAGCAGGCCGGTCAGCTCGTCACGATCGCCATAATCCAGCAATCCCAGATGGTTGCGGTATACGCGCAGCAGGCCGTGCAGCGTTTGCTCCTGGCCGGAGGCCAGGCGCGAGGGGCGCAGAAGCTCCAGCAGGCCGATGACCTCACGCTCATTGCAAAGCGGAAAGACATGGCGGCACTGCTCACCATCATCGCTGGGGCAGGAGATGTGGCGGCGCCCGGCATAGCAGTCCCGCCATTCGCGCCGGGCGGCGCGCAGGGGGATTTCCGTGCCCTGCTCCGCCCGCGGGGGCAGGGATACGCGCTCACGCAGCTTGATGTCGGCACCCTCATTGACCACACGCCAGATCGACAGGCGAGATGCCTCGGCGAGCTCAAAGATCACGCGCGCCAGGGCGGCCTCCAGAACATCCTTGTTCCGCAGATCGGTAAGGTCAGCAACGGTATGGATCAATTCTGACATGAGACTGGGGCGCAACTTTGCATGAAAAGCTTAAAGAGCGGACAACGACGGCGGGGGCGGAGCATCCATGCGGCGGCGGCCATGGCGCTCGTCGCGGTTGGTTGGTATAGACCGCTCCTGTTAAAAATTCTGAAGGTATTCCCTATGGCACGCCGCCGGCAGCTCTATGAAGGCAAAGCAAAAATCCTGTTCGAGGGGCCCGAACCGGGAACCCTGGTGCAATATTTCAAGGATGACGCCACGGCGTTCAACGCCCAAAAAAAGGGCACCATCACCGGCAAGGGTGTGCTGAACAACCGGATCAGCGAGTTTTTGATGATCAAGCTGGCGGAAATCAACATCCCCACGCACTTCATCCGCCGCCTGAACATGCGCGAGCAACTTATTAAGGAAGTTGAGATTATTCCGATCGAGGTGGTGGTGCGCAACATCGCCGCCGGCAGCCTTTCGCAGCGGCTCGGCATTCCCGAGGGGACGCGCCTGCCGCGCTCGATCGTGGAATATTACTACAAGAACGACCAGCTGAACGACCCGATGGTGGCCGAGGAGCATATCACCGCCTTTGGCTGGGCGACCCCGCCGGATATGGATGATATCGTGCACCTGACCCTGCGGATAAACGATTTCCTCACCGGGCTGTTCCTGGGCGTCGGCATCACGCTGGTTGATTTCAAGATCGAATTCGGCCGCCTGTTTGAGAATGATGACATGCGAATCGTCCTGGCCGATGAGATCAGCCCGGATAATTGCCGCCTGTGGGATGCCAAGACCAACGAGAAGATGGATAAGGACCGCTTCCGCCGCGACCTTGGCAAGATCGAGGAGGCGTATCAGGAAGTTGCCCGCCGCCTGGGGATTCTGCCCGAAGCCGGCACGCGC
>JAKBAQ010000090.1 GCA_021808985.1 Pseudomonadota bacterium | reverse complement strand
AGAACAATTCCGGCACCAAGCAACGCCCGGCGAGACAGCATGTGTTTTTCGTCGGTCATGGCCACCTCCGGCCCAGATTGCTGCGTTAAGACTGATTTATGAACAGAAGTTTATCATATCCACCCGTCATTTCGTCAACGGAAAAATGCGCCCGCCAGTGCCTGTATCCGGCGTCGCCCATGGCGGCGCGGCGCGGTTCGTCGCGCAGCAGGCTGGCGGCGTGGCGGGCCATGGCTTGCGGGGTGGCGGCGAGGTAGCCGGTTTTGCCGTGCAGCACTTGCTCGGCGATGCCTCCGTCCGGCTGGGCGATGACGGGCAGGCGCATCGACATCGCCTCCAGCGAGGCGTTGGGGCAGCCCTGGCGGCGGCCAGTGAGCAGGAAGACCCGGAAGAGGCGCAGGAAGGGCAGCGGGTCGCTGGTGGGGCCGGTGAAGAGGATGCCGGGCTCGGCCTCGGCCGCGGCGAGCAGGGATTGGAAATAGCCGGTGGAGCTGGCATCCGGCCCGCCGACGACCATCAGCGTGGCGCCGGGGAGGCGCTGGCGCAGCCTGGCCGCCACCTCGAGGAGGGTTTCCACCTGCTTGTCGGGGACGATGCGGCAGATGGTGCCCAGCACCAGAGCGGGGTTGAACCCGCGCGGCGGCAGCAGGTGCGGCAGGGGCAGGGGGATGAAGTGCGGCGGCGGCGGGCTGCCGAGGGGCAGCACGATGTTGCGGGCCGGGCTTGGGGCCTCGCCGCCTTTGTAGAGCGAGACGAAATGGTCCAGCCGGGCGAAATAGGCCTCCGCCCGGTAGGCGATGCGGTGCTGGAACGATGCCGCCGCCGCCAGCTCGTCGAACAGCATGGGGCCGGGGCTGACATCGAGGATGCGCAGCGGGCTGGGCTCCAGCAGCTTGACCAGCAGGAGCTTCAGCTCAGGCCGCAGGTTCCAGAAGCAGAGCGTGGCGGGCTGGAAATGCGCGATCCAGCCGAGCACGGTTTGCACCTGCGCGGTGAGCGCCAGCCCGGCGGCGCTGAGCAGCCTGGCGCCCGCCTGGGTGAGCGTTGCCAGATGCGCCGCGGTGACGGCGCCGAACACGCCGACCAGCAGCTTGCGTGAATCCGGCAGGGCGGCGGCGAGGCGGGCGAGCGAACTCGCCGGGCCGCCAAGCTCCAGCGATTGGGTGAGGATGAGCGCGCCGGTGGGCGGCTGCGGCGCCGGCGCCGCGTGGCGGCCAAGCAGGTTCCATAGTTGCGGGAGCAGCTCTGGTTCAACCGGCGGCTGCGGCACATAGCGCGCGGCGGCGGTGAGCTTGCGCAAAATGGCCTCGGCGAAGGAATCGGGATCGCCGGGGGGGGCGATCAGCTCGATATTGCCGGGTGGCATTTCGGCGGTGCCGCCGGCCTTGGCGGCCACCACCGGGCAGCCGGCGGCCAGCGCCTCCAGCATGGCGATGCTGTAGCCCGCGTCGGCGGAGGTGTTCAGCAGCACATCAAAGGCGGCGTAATATGGGGCGGTGGGGTACACCTCGCCGGGGCAGATGACATCCGCCACGATGCCGGCCTCCACCGCCGCGCGCATGAAGGCCGCATAGGCGGCGCGGCCGGTGCCGGTTGCATGGTCCCACCCGCCCAGCACCAGCAGCCGGGCGGCAACGCCGCGCGCATGCAGGGCGCGGAGCACGCCGATGGCGCGCGAGTGGGATGTCTCCTCGCTGAACCGGCCGACCATGCCGATGAGCACCGTATCGTTGCCGATGCCGTGGCGCAGGCGGGTGGCCCAGCGCTCGGCGCCGAGGCGCGCGGCGGCGGGGAGGGTTTGCAGCTCATGACGCAGCACGGTGAGCGGGCGGGTCAGCCCGTCCTGGCGCAGCTGCGCGGCGATGGCCTCGGCCCGGGCTACCACCAGGGGGACGCGCGGATGGTTGTAGCGGGTGGGGGAGTCTGCCCAGCCGTGGCGGGGCGTGTGGATGACCGGGATGGTCTCCAGCCCGAAGCCCCAGAGCGTCTCCAGATCCTCGGCTGGGATGAAATGGGTGTGGATTTGCCGCGCCCCGGCTTCCAGCAGCTCGAAGGCGATGGCGCGCAGCTGGCTGGCGCGGTTGCCGGCGGGGCGGTGCAGGGTGAGGCCGGGATGCGCCGGGAGCGGGTATTCAGCCGGCAGGCTGGCCAGCAGGTGCAGCCGGCAGGTGGTGGCGGGGGCGAGCGTGGCCAGGGTTTCCACCACCATCCGGCTGGCGCCGTCGCGCGGCAGGGCGGGCAGCAGCACGTCCAGCCGGTTGGCGCCGGGGGGGGGCAGCGCCGTTATGGGCGGCTGCGGGTTGGGGCGTGGCGGCGGGCTGTAGGGTTCGTAAATGTCCGCCAGGCCGTGGGCGCGGTACAGCTCATGCAGGGTGGAGCCGGGGGGTGGGCTGTCCTTGCCGGGGGCTGGGGTGTCGCCGTCGACGACGCTGCCATTTTGCAGGCCGCGCCAGTATTCGTTCAGCCAGTGAATGGCGTGCCAGTGCCGAGGCGGGGTGAGAAAGCCGCTGACCAGGGGGGCGACGACATTGCGCCAATCATCGGCGTTGCAGAAATCATCCAGTATGTAGCCGCTCAGCCCCTGCGCGGCGACATGCTTGTTGAGGATCTGGTTGGCGGCGAGCCAGGGGCAGTCATGCCGGATGGTGGCCGCCGCCTCGGCGTAGGTGTCGCGCATCAGCGGGCTGCGGGGCGGGCATTTCATGATATTGCCGACCACGCCGATTTTGTGGCTGCGGAACATGTAGTCGGCGGCGATGTCGAAGGGGCGCAGGCAGGTGACATCCATGTCAACCCAGATGCCGCCATGCTCGTAGAGCAGTTTATAACGGAACAGATCGGAAAAGGCGCCGAGGCTGCCGCGGCCAACGCCGCAGCCCGGGTCGGCCACCGTGTTGCGGAAAATCTCCTGTTGCGGAATGATCTCGTTGGCGTCGCGCACCACCACCCCCTCGGGCAGGGCGTTGAGCAGGGGTTGGTAGAGCCAGAGATGGAAGGCATGGCCGAAATGGGTGAAGGAGCGCAGGGTCAGCATTTCCAGCTTTGAGAGACGCTCGCCGATCCACAATCCGTGAATGATGGCGCTGGGTGCGGCGGGACTGTTCATCAAGGCCTCTGATTTTTCCGTTCGTTACGGGTAACATGGAAACCGGCGGGAACAAAGCAGGCGCGAGGCGGGAAAAGGCGGGCTGATTGATCGCCCGTATGGCCTATGTTAGCAATTTGCGTTCTGGCGGCCAGGCGCGCCGCAACCGGGGAAGCGAGGGGGCGGATGATGGCGAGTGTGGGGTGCGGGAGCCGTTCACGTTGACGGGGCAGAGCGCGCCTGGCGGCTGTGTCATCTTCTGCGCGACCGCGCGGACCGGCTCCACCATGGTGTTCGACGATTTCAGGAACGTGCTGGGCCATGAGCCGGTGGACAGTGAAATCCTGTATGAGGAGATCATCCACAGGCGCACCACGCAAAGCTGGGCGCAGCTATGGCCGGCCTTGCAGCATGACTGGACGGTGGGCCCCTACTGGTGCGTGAAGGTGATGTACCATTACACGCCCTATATCTCCCGTTTCATCGCCGGCCAGACGCTGACCAAAACCCCGCCGGTGCGCGCCTTCAGCCCGGCGGATTGCGATGATTTCCAGCGCTTCTTCAAGGATGCGGTGTGGGTGCATGTGCGCCGGCGGGATGTTTATGCGCAGGCGGTCTCCATGTATTTCGCGGAGACGACGGGGGTGTGGGAAAGCCGCGAGGCCGGGGCGGCGGCGCGGGTTGTTACGCCCGCTTATGACCGGGACAGGATTCTTGAATATCTGAAAGGCTTCATCGCGGAGCGGCGGCAATGGGATTTGTTCTTCTCCCATTACAATATCGCGCCGCTGAACATTGATTATGAGGATGCGATCGGCGGGTATCCGCGATATCTGGAGCCGCTGCTGCAACGGCTGGGCCTGCGCCCGGCGCGGCCGGTGCCGCCGCGCCGGCTGTTCAAGATCGGTGACGAAATAAACACGGGGTTTGCCGAGCGGCTGCGCGCGGATGCGCTGGCCCTGGCGGTGGATGGCGCGCAGGAATGACGCCGCGCGGGGCGCTGATTTGCGCGATGGCCGGGAGCCTCGAGGGTGTTTTTCAATGAATGAAAAACACCCTCGTTATATGTGAGCGAGCAAGTGAATATTGCTCTAAAGTACCGGTGAGGGCAGCGGCCCTTGCGGAGCAGGCAGGAGAGACATGCGAAAATCCTTTGCGGGCAATCCAGGCGCGGCCGGCGGCAATTCACGCGCTGACATTCTGGACGCGGCCATCAGCATGTTCGCGGAAAATCCGTATGAGGCCGTCGTCATCCGCGATATCGCCCGGCGGGCCAATGTGCAGAGCCCGACGATCTATCATTTCTTCAAGAGCAAGAACGGCCTCTACCGCGAGGCCATGCTGGCCTATTACAGCCGCAGGGTGATGGCCATTGACTCTCTGCCACCCAGGGATGCGCCCGTGAGGGTGCGGATCCATGCCCTGGTGCTGATGCAGCTGCAGGCCTTCGCCAATGATCCGATTTTCTTCCAGCTGCTGCAGCGCGAGCTGCTCAACACCGATGACAGCTTCAAGCAGGAGCTGGCGGAAAAATTCATGCTCGGGCTGTATGGGTATCTGGACGATCTGCTGGCGGGGACCCGGTTCAGCCGGGGGAACAGGGTGGTGCCGAGCATGGTCATGTCCATGCTGCTCGGCTATTTCCAGGTGGCGCGATTCCAGAAATTCGTGCCGAATTTCGCGGACCGGCCGGCCGATGATCTCGCCGCGCTGCGCGAGATCGCCGATCTGATCACCGATTTCATCCAGCCGGGGTGAGACGCTCGACGGGCCGCGGCCATGTTGATAAGCCCCTGCGTTGAAGGAGGCTGCGAGTCGGGACATGACAGTTGCTATCGAGATGGGACAAACGGCCGCGGGCGCCGTGGCGGCGATCGACCTTGAGGAATTGCTGGCCACCCGCCTGCTGGTGCAGGGCAATTCGGGCTCGGGCAAGTCTCATCTGCTGCGCCGCTTGCTGGAGCAGAGCGCGCCCTGGGTGCAGCAGGCGATCATCGACCCGGAGGGGGATTTTGTCACCCTGGCGGAGCGGTTCGGCCATCTGGTGATCGATGCCGAGGCCCATGCCGAGCAGGGCTTGCAGCTGGCGGGGGAGCGGGCGCGCATCCACCGGGTCTCCACCGTGCTGAACCTGGAGGGGCTGGACGCGGAGAACCAGCTGCGCCGGGCCGCCGCCTTTCTGAGCGGGCTGTTCGAGGTGGGCCGGGACCATTGGTACCCGATGCTGGTGGTGGTGGATGAGGCGCAGCTCTTTGCCCCCGCCATCGCCGGGGAGGTGCCCGATGAGGCGCGCAAGCTCTCGCTGGGCGCCATGACGAACCTGATGTGCCGCGGGCGCAAGCGCGGGCTGGCGGGGGTGATCGCGACGCAGCGCCTGGCCAAGCTGGCCAAGAATGTCGCCGCCGAGGCGTCGAATTTTCTCATGGGCCGCACGTTTCTGGATATCGACATGGCGCGCGCGGCTGATCTGCTGGGCATGGAGCGGCGCCAGGCGGAAGCCTTCCGGGATCTGGAGCGCGGGCACTTCATGGCGCTTGGCCCGGCGCTCTCTCGCCGGCCCATGAGCCTGCGCATAGGCCCCACCGCCACCCAGGCGCGCCATGCCACGCCAAAGCTGATGCCCCTGCCCGAAGCCATGGAGGATGTGCATGCGGTGATACTGACCGCGCCGCCGCCCGAAGCCGCCCGCCCGCCGCGCCGCCCGGCCGCGCCGGTGCCGGATTTGCTGAGCCAGCTGATGGCGGCGAAGCCGGCCATGCGGGAGGCGGCGGCCGAGGCGCCGGAGGAGATGAGCCCGGAGGAAATGGCGCAGCGGCGCGCGCGGCTGGAGCGCATACTGGCCGCCCTGCTGGCCGACCCGGAGGCGGGGTTCCGCGCCATCGGCGTGCTCTACCAGGATTTCCTGATCCGCTGCCGGATAGAGGGGCTGGGTGCGGGTGCGCCGGATCTGGCCGCCTTCCGCCGGATGCTGACGCGCGCGCGCGCCGGCATCAGCGACGAGGCGGCGCAGGATGATGCCTGGCGCGATGTCGCCGCCCGCGCCGCCATTTTGCCGGAGGATATGCAGGGCGTGTTCATGATGCTCGCGGGCGCGGCGCGGCAGGGGTTGCCCTGCCCGGGCGATGCGGCCATCGCCCGCGCCTATGGCACACGCTCGCTGGGCCGGGCGCGGCGGGTGCTGAGCTATATGGAGGAGCAGGGGTTGATCGTCTGCCAGTTTGACGGCGCCGGGCGGCGGATTGTGACCCTGGTGGAGCTGGCCTGGGCGAGCGCGCCCGGCGCGCCGGACGCCGTGGAGGCGTTGGCGGGATGAGCCGGCGCGGCGCTAGAGCATGATTGCCTTGCAGCAATCCTGCTCTAGCCATGTTTTTGCGATCAATTTCATTGGTTTGGGTCGAATCTGCCGATTCGATCCAAACCAATATTGATCTAAGGGATTGTTTTAACCGTCTCTGCAAAAACATTAAGGATAATTCTCAAAAGTTTTTTGGGGTCTGGCCCTTTTTTACAAAAAAGGGCCAGAATCTTGGGGAGCTTTTCATGAAAAGCTCCCCAAACCCCGCAAAAATTTTTAGTAATTTCAAATTTTTAATCGCTAAACCAGCGCGGCGACGGGGAAGCTTAGCTGCGCCACGGTGCCGCCTTCGCCGCCGGTGTGGTAGGTGAGCTCGGCTTCCAGCACTGCGGCGAGATCCGCCGCGATGCCGCGCCCCGGCGGCAATGCGGCGCCGGCCATGCCCCGGCCGTCATCCTCCACGCTCAGCCGCGCCGTGGCGCGGGCCGTGCGGCGCAGAGACACGGTGATGTTGCCCATGCCGCGCCCGGTCAGCCCATGGCGCAGGGCGTTGAGCACCAGTTCGCAGGTGGCCAGCACCAGCGCGCGCCGCTTATGGGCAGGCAGGGTCAGCCGTTCCAGCGACATGTCAGCGAACACGGTGCCGAAGGCGGGGCCGAAAAGCTCGACAAGGTTGAAGACGACGACCTGCAGCACGTTGAAGCATGGCTGCATGCCGGTATCGTCAGCTAGCGCCAATGAGCTGAATGCATCCGCAAGGTCGAAGGCCAGCTGGTGCTCGGCCAGGGCGTGGTTCAATCCGTCCGGCCCGAGCGGCGCCTTGTTCTCGAGTTCCCTGACGAGGCGCGCAATGTTAAGGGCGCGATGCATGGCCTCATTCACCCAGAGCGGCTTGAGCGCGCAAGCGCCGTGGCGGGCGAGGGGGATGGTGGTGTTCAGCAGAATATCAAGCAGCGATTGCCGCAGGGGCGAGATGGCGGCGGTTTGGCTGGCGCCATCTCCCTTGCCGCGCAGCGCCGCCGCCTGCGGGCCTCTGGCCCGGACGAGGCCTGGCGCGCGCGCGGGGGTGGCGAACGGGCGGACGATGCCGGGCGGTACGCATGAGGGCCGCGCGGCAGGGGCGCCGATGTTTCTCCGGCGCATGGGCTGAATGTCACCGGACATCGCGCACCTCCGCGCCGGCGAGGGCTGGCAGGATATGCGGGGCCAGCCTGGTGAACGGCTGCGCCGTGGTTTTACCAAAAACGGCCGGGATGTGCTTTACGGGAACGGGTATCGCCGCCATTGCTCACTTCCTCCGTTGGTCGGGGTTTCGGGCCTTTAGCTGGTGGAAGGCGTATTATGGGAAATTTGGATTTATGCTTCTGGTTCTACTAACAGAATGATGGATTTGTCGAGATTTTTTTCAATGGTTCGATTTTTTCCCGAGCAGATCGGGCTTTAACCAAAATTCAATTCCGGTTTAATTCCCGGCGCGGCGCCTTGCCCGGGTGCCGCGGCGCGGCATAGTTCGTTGATGATCAAGATCGGCATCCGCCAGGCAAGGCGCGAGGAGGGCAAAAACTGCGCGGGGGTGGAAAAGGACGTGCCGCCGGTTTCGCCCGGCTGAGGTTTTGTGAATGAAAAACTGTTCATTGCGATTTAGTGCCTTTTATAGGACGGATGGCGGATGATGAAATAATGCAACAAAATAAAAGTGAGCTTTATAAGCTGAGCTTAATAGGCTGATTATGCCGCCAAGATCATTATTCTTTTGTGAATGGTCAAGCCCCGCGCTGAAAATTTCAGAATATCATGAATAAGCGCGGCGCGCGGCGGGGCCGCGGGGGCGGGCCCCGTAATCCCGGATTATCAAAAATTCCACGGCATTAATTTGCCCGCGCGGCCAGGGGGCGTTGCGCGCAGGCTATTCGGCGGCCATTTTTTCCTTGGGCACGGCCACGGGCCTTTTCTCCTGGGGGGTGGCCGTCTTGGGGCCTTCGGGCGGCGCGGCTTCCGCAAATGAGAGCAGCTCCGCCAGACAGTCAGCCGCGGCGAAAATGCCGGCGGCGAGGCCGTCATCCATCTGGCGGTATTTCAGCTTCACTGTCTCCAGCTGCTTCTGGTTGCCGCTGAGCCAGCGGCGCGCGGCCTCGCTGGGGTTGCCGCTGGCGGGCCATTGGGCGTGCTCGCTTGTCAGCATCGCGCGGGTGAGATCAGCCTGCGCCGTCGCGGCGAACATGAAACCTTCCAGCATGTGCGTGCAGGCGCGCGACCAGCAGGCAGCGCTCTTTTGCGCCAGGGCGAATGCCAGCTCGGGGCGGAATGCCTGGCGCGGGGACGTTGCTGTGTCAAACACGATAGACCTCCTGACTGTTTTTTCCGGCCCGGATGCGCATGGGGTCCGCAAGCGAAATCGGCCACGGCGGCGTTGATAGCCGGGAGTGCGCCCGCCCTGAAACCATCGGAATCTCCCTGGGTAGCTTTACCCAGGGAGATGGCGCCATATTGCGGCGAAGTTAGAAAAACGACGCGAAAATGCCATGTCGCCGCGCGCTCGAGGGTGTTTTTCAAGGAATGAAAAACCTCCTCGTTATATTTGAGCGCTCTATCCGGCCGGGGCGTGCAGGCCGATCTTGCGCACCAGCGCCGCCAGGGATTTGACGGCCATCTTGCGCATCACGCTCTGCCGGTGATGCTCCACGGTGCGCTGGCTGATGCGCAGATCCGCGGCGATGACCTTGCTGGCCTCTCCGGCGGCGATCCGCTCCATCACCTGGCGCTCGCGCGCGGTGAGGGTTGCGAGGCGCGCGCCGGTCTCCTGCTGGCGGGCATGGTTGCTGCCCTCGGAGGCGAGGTGCGCCAGCGCCCGCGAGACGCTGGCGTAAAGCTCCGCGCCCTTCACCGGCTTCAGCAGGAAATCCACCGCGCCGTCGCGGATGGCCTTCACCGCTTTTGGCAAATCGCCGCTGCCGGTCACGAAGATCACCGGGGTGCCGATATGCTCCTCCTTCAGCCGGTGCTGGAGTTCGAGGCCGTCCATGCCGCGCTCGCCCAGGCCGACATCAACCACCAGGCAGCGATATTTGCCGTGGTCCGGCTCGGCCAGAAACGCCTCGCAGGAGGCGTAGGTGTCAACCTTGTGGCCTTCCATTTCCAGCGTCCGCCGGATGGCGTCGCAGACGCCGGGGTCATCGTCGACGACGCCGATTTCAGCGCCGTCGGTCGATGCCGTCGCGGCGGGGGCATAATTCATCGGCGGCTTGCCGGCCCATCCGGGCCGCACCGTTTCCACCAGCGCCGCCAGGGTGGCCATGAACTCGGCGGCCTTCACCGGCTTGGTGATGAAGGCCTGGGCGCTGGCCGCGAAGGCCTGGCGCGCCGGGGTTGATTTGTCGCCGCTCACGATCAATGCCGGGATCTGCGCGCCAAGGCCGCCGCGCACCGCTTTGATCACCTGCAGGCCGTTCATGCCGCCGGGCAGGTTATAGTCCGCGACGATCAGATCCGGCTGGTTGCGCGCGTTGTGGGCCAGGGCCAGCGCCTCCTCGCCGGTGCGCACCGCCATCACGCGATACCCCTCGGTTTCCAGCAGCAGGCGCAGGGATTCGAGCTGGTTGGGGTCGTCCTCGACCAGCAGGATGGCGGGCGGCCTGGCGCCTGGGCCGGCCTGCTCCGCGCGGGCCGCGCGCGACAGCGCCGCCTGGTCGCCCGCCATGGCGACCACGGCGAACATCGTGCCACGG
>JAKBAQ010000089.1 GCA_021808985.1 Pseudomonadota bacterium | reverse complement strand
ATGAGCGAAATGAAGGCGCTCTTCAACAAATAATCCCACGGCGGGGCGGCGCGCGCCGCCCCTTTCCATGCGCCAGGCGCGGGCCATATACTGCGCCATGTCCGCCTTCCTGCCCACCGCCCCGGTCACTTTCATCCCCGAGAAGCCCGCCCCGCGCGCGCCGCTGCGGCCCTTGCGCGTGGTCTCCGAATTCCAGCCCAGCGGCGACCAGCCAACGGCCATCGGGCAGCTGGTGGCGGGCATCGCGCAGGGCGAGCGCGACCAGGTTCTCCTCGGCGTCACCGGCTCCGGCAAAACCTTCACCATGGCCAAGGTGATCGAGCGCATCCAGCGCCCAACCCTGGTGCTCGCCCCCAACAAAACCCTGGCGGCGCAGCTCTATGCCGAGATGAAATCCTTCTTCCCTGATAACGCGGTGGAATATTTCGTTTCCTATTACGATTATTACCAGCCCGAAGCCTATGTCCCCCGCTCGGACACCTATATCGAAAAAGACTCCGCCATCAATGAGACGATCGACCGCATGCGCCACGCCGCCACCCAGGCGCTGCTGGAGCGCTCCGATGTCGTCATCGTTGCCTCCGTCTCCTGCATTTATGGCATCGGCTCGGTCGAAACCTATTCCAAAATGGTGGTGCGCCTGGAAACCGGCGGCGGCATTGACCGTGACACCTTGGCCAAGGCCCTGGTGGACCTGCAATACCGCCGTAACGACGCCGCCTTCACCCGCGGCACCTTCCGCCTGCGCGGCGAGGTGGTGGACATCTTCCCCAGCCAGTACGAGGACCGCGCCTGGCGCGTCACCCTGTTCGGCGACGAGATCGAGAAAATCTCCGAGTTCGACCCGCTGACCGGCGAGCAGACGGCGCAGCTCGAGAGCATCAGCATCTACGCCAACAGCCATTATGTCACCCCGCGCCCCACGCTCACCCAGGCCATCACCCGCATCAAGCGTGAGCTGAAGGAGCGGCTGGAAGAGTTCGTCGCGCAGGGCAAGCTGCTGGAAGCCGAGCGGCTGCAACAGCGCACCACGTTCGATATTGAAATGATGGAAACCACCGGCGCCTGCAAGGGAATCGAGAACTACTCGCGCTACCTCTCCGGCCGCGCCGCGGGCGAGCCGCCGCCCACCCTGTTTGAATACCTGCCGGAGAACGCGCTGCTGGTGGTCGATGAATCCCATGTCACCGTGCCGCAGATCGGCGGCATGTTCAAAGGTGACTTCGCCCGCAAATCCACCCTTTCCGAATACGGCTTCCGCCTGCCCAGCTGCATGGACAACCGCCCCCTCAAATTCGAGGAGTGGGAAACCTTCCGCCCGCAATCCGTCTTCGTCTCTGCCACGCCGGGGCCGTGGGAGCTGGAGCGCACGCAAGGCGTGTTCGCCGAGCAGGTCATCCGCCCCACCGGCCTGGTCGACCCGGTGACCGAAATCCGCCCCGTGGAGCATCAGGTCGATGACCTTCTGGGCGAATGCAAGAAGGTCACGGCGCTGGGCGGGCGTGTTCTCGTCACCACGCTCACCAAGCGCATGGCCGAGGACCTCACCGAATACCTCACCGAGCAGGGGGTGCGCGTGCGCTACCTGCATTCCGATGTCGACACGCTGGAGCGCATCGAAATCATCCGCGACCTGCGCCTCGGCGCCTATGATGTCCTGGTCGGCATCAACCTGCTGCGCGAGGGGCTGGACATTCCCGAATGCATGCTCGTCGCCATTCTTGACGCCGACAAGGAAGGCTTCCTGCGCTCCGTCACCTCCCTGGTGCAAACCATCGGCCGCGCCGCGCGCAACGTCGATGGCCGGGTGATCCTCTACGCCGACACCATGACCCGCAGCCTGAAGCAGGCGCTGGATGAAACCGCCCGCCGCCGCGCCAAGCAAACCGCCTGGAACGCGGCGCACGGCATCACCCCGCAGAGCATCCGCAAGAACATTGGCGAGGTCATCCATTCGGTGTTCGAGCAGGATTACGTCACCGTCTCCCCGGTGAAGGATTCCAGCCTCGACGAATTCGTCGGCAAGGATCTGGGCGCCACCATCGCCACGCTGGAAACCCGCATGCGCAAGGCCGCTGGCGATCTGGAGTTCGAGGAAGCCGCCCGCCTGCGCGATGAGATCAAGCGCCTGGAAGCCCTGGTCCTGGGCATCGCCCCGCCGCCCCCGCCGCCGCGCGCGCCCAAAAACCGCGGCCCGGTGCCGCTTGGCCCCGGCGGCGGCGGTTACGACCCGGCCATGCGCAAGGGCAGGGGCCGCAAACGTGTTTGACGCCCCACGGCGAGGCGTCATTATACCGGCATGAAACGCTTCCTCGCCCTGCTCTGCCTGCTCACCCCCGGCCTCGCCCGCGCCTCCGATGGCCTGACCGGCCAGCACGCGCTCTACACGCTCAGCCTCTCCAAGGTCCGCACGCATGACATCACGGGCGCCACCGGGCAGCTGAGCTTCGATGTGGTGGACGGCTGCACCGGCTGGGCCACCACCCAGCACATGACCCTGCTGCTGCGCGGGGTCGACGGCACGCTGAGCAAATCCGTCACTGACTATATCACCTGGGAGAGCAAGGACGGCAAAACCCTCACCTTCACCCTGCGCGAGAGCGACAATGGCGGCAAGGAGCAGATCGACGACGCCGGCACCGCCACCCACACGGCGCCCGACGGCTCCGGCATCATCGCCTACACCACCCCGGCCAACACCACCCTGCGCATGCCCCCCGGCACGCTCTTCCCCATGGCCCATACCGAGGCGCTGCTGGCCGCCGGCGCCGCGGGCAAGAAATTCATCTCGCCCACCCTGTTTGACGGCACGACCGCCGACGGCGCCCAGGCCACCTTCGTCGCCATCCTCGGCCATCACGGCCCCATGCCCAACCGCTACCCCGCGCTGGCCGCCCTGCCCAGTTCTGATGTCGACATCGCCTTCTATGAGCGCAAGAACGACGACGAAAACCCCGATTTCCGCAACCAGATGCGCTATTTTGACGATGGCGTGGCCGACAACATGGTGCTGGACTTCGGCGATTTCGTGATGACCGCGAAGCTGGTGCGCCTCACCATCCCGCCCTCGCCCTGCGGCGCCAAATAGCCCCAAAACCCCCCGCCTCTCAATAATAGGGCGCGCCATGCAGGGAACGGGCTTGCCAAACCCGCCGCTCTGCCGCAAAAGCCGGGCAGCGCGCGCCACTCGATGAGTGGCGCCGTACCCTTTTGTTTTTTCCTCGCCCGTGGAGGCTTTGATGGCTGACTTCGACCTTGGCAAGATCCGTAATATCGGGATCACCGCGCATATTGACGCGGGCAAAACCACCACGACCGAGCGGATTTTGTACTATACCGGCGTTTCGCACAAAATCGGCGAGGTGCATGACGGCAACACCACGACCGACTACATGGACCAGGAGCGTGAGCGCGGCATCACCATCACCTCCGCCGCCGTCACCTGCGAGTGGAAAGACCACCGCATCAACATCATCGACACGCCCGGCCATATCGACTTCAACATTGAGGTGAACCGCAGCCTGCGCGTGCTTGACGGCGCCATCTTCATCATCGAGGGCGTGGCCGGCGTGCAGCCCCAGTCCGAGACCAACTGGCGCCTGGCCGACCGTTACAACGTCCCGCGCATCATCTTCATCAACAAGCTGGACCGTACCGGCGCGGATTTCTTCCGTGCCTTCAACACCTTGAAGGAAAAGCTCGACATCGTGGCGCTGCCCCTGCAGCTGCCCATCGGCATCGAGGACAGCTTCCTCGGCGTGGTCGACCTGATCGAGATGAAGGCGATCATCTGGGAAGGCGGCGAGCTGGGCGCGAAGTTCCATGACGAGGAAATCCCCGAGAACCTCAAGGCCCAGGCCGAGGAATACCGCCAGAACCTGCTCGACACCGCCCTCTCGGTCGATACCGTGGCGATGGAGGAGTATTTCGAGAAGGGCGACGTCTCGGTCGAGACCCTGAAGCGCTGCATCAAGGCCGGCACCATCACCGGCGCCTTCCGCCCCGTGCTGTGCGGCACCGCCTTCAAGAACAAGGGCGTGCAACCCCTGCTCGATGCCGTGCTCGACTACCTGCCGAGCCCGGTGGACGTTCCCGGCATCCGCGTCGCCCCCGAGGAGGGCCAGGAGGAAGACCCCAACGCGCGCCGCATCAAGGCCGACCCGAACGCCCCCTTCGCCGGCCTCGCCTTCAAGATCATCAACGACAAATACGGCACGCTCACCTTCGTGCGCGTCTATTCCGGCACGTTGAAATCCTCCGACACGGTGATGAACACCACCAAGGGCCATCGCGAGCGCATCGGCCGCATGTTCCAGATGCACGCTGACAAGCGCGCCGAAATCAAGGAAGTGCACGCGGGCGACATCGCCGCCTTCGTCGGCCTGAAGGACACCGGCACGGGTGACACCCTGGCCGCCGCCGAAGACCCGGTGGTGCTGGAGCGCATGGCCTTCCCGGTTCCGGTGATCGACATTTCCGTCGAGCCGAAGACCAAGGAAGGCGTCGAGAAGATGACCCTCGGCCTGCAGAAGCTGGCGGGCGAAGACCCCTCGCTGCGCCTGAAGACCGACCAGGAAACCGGCCAGACCATCCTCTCCGGCATGGGCGAGCTGCATCTGGAAATCATCATTGACCGTCTGCGCCGCGAATACGGCGTGGACGCCAACATCGGCGCGCCCCAGGTGGCCTACCGTGAGACGATCGCCAAGGCCCACACTGAAACCTACACCCACAAGAAGCAGTCCGGCGGTTCGGGCCAGTACGCCGAGGTGAAGATCATCTTCGAGCCGCTCGAGCGTAACGAGGGCGTGGTCTTCGAGAACAAGATCGTCGGCGGCACCGTGCCGAAGGAATACATCCCGGCGGTTGAAAAAGGCATCAAGAACCAGGCCGACACCGGCGTCCTCGCCGGCTTCCCCACGGTGGACTTCAAGTACACCCTGGTTGACGGCAAATACCATGACGTCGACTCCTCCGCCCTGGCCTTCGAAATCGCCGCCAAGGCCTGCTTCCGCGAAGGCATGAAGAAGGCCAGCCCGATCATCCTCGAGCCGATCATGGACGTCGAAATCACCACCCCGCAGGACCATGTGGGCGACGTGGTGGGCGACCTCAACCGCCGCCGCGGCATGATCCAGAACCAGGAAGCCTCCGGCTCCACCATCACCGTGCGCGCGCATGTGCCGCTGAAGGAGATGTTCGGCTACATCTCCCACCTGCGCTCCATGACCAAGGGCCGCGCCTCCTTCACCATGCAGTTCCACCATTACGACCCCGTGCCGCGCAACATCGCGGACGAGATCATGGCGAAGAGCGCCTGATTTTACAGCACTGAAACTGAAAACGGCGCCTTCGGGCGCCGTTTTTATTTGGCGCTCAGCTTGGCCAAATCCGCCGCCCGCCACAAATACAGCGCGGCGGTTGAGCGGTAGGGCGCCCAAACCTCGCCAATCCGCGCCAGCTCCCTGGGTTTTGGCTGCGCCTCCAGCCCGTGCAGGCGCTTAAAGCCCTCCCGCACGCCAAAATCATCCACCGGCAGCACATCCGGGCGGCGCAGCGTGAAGATCAGCAGCATTTCCACCGTCCACCGCCCCACGCCGCGAATCGTCGTCAGCCGCTCTATCAGCGCCGCATCGCTCAGCCGCAGCGCCCTGGCGCGGGTGGGAATGGTGCCATCCGCCGCCTTGGCGGCAATATCGCGCAGCGCCGCCATTTTGCTGGCGGAAAATCCGCACCCCCGCAGCGCTTCCTCGGGCAGCGCCAGCAGCGCCGCCGGCGCGGGCAAATCCCCGCCGCTCAGCGTGCGCAGCCGGTCCAGAATCGCCTCCGCCGCCCGCGCATGCAGTTGCTGGTGCGCCACGGCCGAGAGCAGGGCAGGGTAGGGCTCGGAAAATTGGGGCGGATCGCGTTTGATCCGCCCGATACGCACGATATGCCCGCCAAGCAGCGGGTCGGCGGCGCTCAGATGGGCGATGGCTTTGCTCATCGCCCGCTCCAGCCTTATTCCGCCGCCACCCGCGCGGCTTTCTTGGCCTCTATCTCGGCCATTTTCGTCTCCACATGCTTGGAGAACACGAATTCCGCCTTGCGCGCCTTATCCAGCGGAATATCCTGCGCCATCGCGCCGTCCAGCTTCATGCCCTTGAAGGCCAGCGCCGCCAGCTTCCAGGGTTTTTTCACCGAATCCATCACCGCGGTGGCCTCAAACCCGGAATGCACCATGCAATCCGAGCATTTCTCGTAATTGCCGACACCATATTTATCCCAGTCGGTGGTCTCCATCAGCTCCTTGTAGGTCTTGGCGTAGCCCTCGCCCAGCAGATAGCAGGGGCGCTGCCAGCCGAACACATTGCGCGTCGGGTTGCCCCAGGGGGTGCAGGCATAGCTCTGGTTGCCGGCCAAAAAGTCCAGAAACAGCGGGCTCTGGGTGAATTTCCACGTCTTGCCGCGCTTCTTGCTCTCCAGCCCGCGCTTGAAGATGGCGCGGAACAGCTCCTTGGTGCGGGTGCGGTTGAGGAAGTGCTCCTGGTCCGGCGCGCGCTCATAGGCATAGCCCGGCGAGGTCATCACCCCCTCGATATCCATGTCCGCGACGGTATCGAAGAACGCCGCCACCCGGTCCGGGTCCGCCCCCTCGAAGAGCGTGCAGTTGATACTGGTGCGGAACCCCTTGGCCTTGGAGAGCTTTATCGCCTCGACAGCGCGCTCATACACCCCGTCCTGGTCCACGGATTTGTCATGCATCTGCTTGTCGCCATCCAGATGAATGTCCCAGCAGAAATTCTTGTGCGGCTTGTACTGGTCTATCTTCTTCTCCAGCAGCAGCGCGTTGGTGCACAGAATCACGTATTTGCCCATTTTCAGGTAGGCATCCACGATCTGCGGCATCTCCTTGTGCAGCAGCGGCTCCCCGCCGGCGATGGCGATGATCGGCGCCGGGCATTCGCGCGCCGCCTCCACGGCATCCGCCACTGAAATCCGCTGGTTGAGAATATCCGCCGGATAATCAATTTTCCCGCAGCCCGCGCAGGCCAGGTTGCAGCGGAACAGCGGCTCCAGCATCAGCACCATCGGGTAGCGTTTCACACCGCTGATATGCTGCTTCACCACATAGGCGCCAACTTTAAGGGCCTGACTCAAGGGAACCATGTTTTCCGTCCTCAGACTTCGGCCACTTCGGCCGGTAATTTAAATTTCACATCCTCCGGCGTGCCCGCCAGCAGCTCAATCTCCAGCTGGCCGAACTGGCGCAGCCCCTCGATCACGCCCTGCACCAGCACCTCTGGCGCCGAGGCGCCGGCCGTCAGCCCCACCCGGCGAATCCCCTCGAACCACGCGGCCTGCAAATGCGCCGCATCGTCGATCAGATAGCTCGGCCGCCCCAGCTCCGCGCCAATTTCCTGCAAGCGCTTGGAGTTGGAGGAATTCTTGCTGCCCACCACGAGAATCAGGTCCACCAGCTCGGCCAGATGGTG
The DNA here is from genome assembly GCA_021808985.1 of Pseudomonadota bacterium. Classification (GTDB taxonomy): domain Bacteria; phylum Pseudomonadota; class Alphaproteobacteria; order Acetobacterales; family Acetobacteraceae; genus Acidocella. Next base: position 2,805 of record JAKBAQ010000089.1, on the reverse strand, counting down.
CACCGCCTCCTGGCGGTTCTGCGTCGCATAGCAGATATCGCGCACATCAGGCCCCACAATGGCGGGGAAACGCGCCTTCAGCGCCGCAATAATCCCGCGCGTATCATCCACCGAGAGCGTGGTCTGGGTGATATAAGAGAGCTTTTCCGGTGTCTGCACCTGCAGCGCCGCGGCGTCGTCCACCGTCTGCACCAGGTAAACCGTGCCGTCGATCTGGCCGATCGTCCCCTCCACCTCGGCATGCCCGGCATGGCCAATCAGCACAATCTCCCGGCCCTGCCCGGCATAGCGCCGGCCCTCGGCATGCACCTTGGCCACCAGCGGGCAGGTCGCGTCAATCACCGGCAGCGCCCGGGTTTTGGCCGCGTTTTCCACCTTCCTGGCCACGCCATGGGCTGAAAACACGGTCATGGCGCCCTCTGGCACCTCATCCAGCTCGTCCACGAACACGGCGCCCCGCGCCCGCAAATCCTCCACCACATGGCGGTTATGCACAATTTCATGGCGCACATAAATCGGCGGCCCGAATTTTATCAGCGCGCGTTCCACGATGTCGATGGCGCGCTCCACCCCGGCGCAAAAACCGCGGGGCTGCGCCAGTATCACACGCATCGCTTTGGGGGAGTTTGAGCCGTCCATCTTAAAAATCCTGTTGCCGGTCTGTCACGCTGTTCATCTTTCTGATAGGTGCATTAGGTCATTGCCTGCCAATTCCGCAAGCAGCGGTGTAAGGAGATCCTTCATACCTGTTCTTCCGCCGGTCAACAAATCTGGCCCGTGGGAGGGTAAGGGGCGCTGGCAATTCGGCCGCGTGTCCCTTATGTGGCAGTAAATGGGCAGTAAACCGGGCGCTGTGCCTTGGCTGACACAGGTTTTGGTTATTTGGTTTGAGCGAAGGATAAAGAAGATAATGCGGATGATACTGGCGGGGCGTACCGGAGGATTGATCTGATGTCGCCGCGCACACCGCTCCTGGACCGGGTGAAAATCCCCTCCGACATGCGCAACCTCTCCGCCGAGCAGCTCAAGCAGCTGGCCGATGAGCTGCGCGCCGAGACCATCGACACGGTTTCCGTCACCGGCGGCCATCTGGGCTCCTCGCTCGGCGTGGTGGAGCTCACCGTCGCCATCCATGCCGTGTTCGAAACCCCGCGTGACCGGCTGATCTGGGATGTTGGCCACCAGACCTACCCGCACAAAATCCTCACCGGCCGGCGCGATCGTATCCGCACCCTGCGCCAGCCGGGCGGGCTTTCCGGCTTCACCCGCCGTTCCGAGAGCGAGTACGACCCCTTCGGCGCCGCCCATTCCTCCACCTCCATCTCCGCCGGCCTCGGCATGGCCGTCGCGCGCGACCTCAAGAACGAAGCCGACCCGCGCAACGTCATCGCCGTCATTGGCGACGGCTCGATGAGTGCCGGCATGGCCTATGAGGCGATGAACAACGCCGGCGCCATGAAATCGCGCCTTATCGTCATCCTCAACGATAACGACATGTCGATCGCCCCGCCGGTCGGCGCCATGAGCGCCTATCTCTCCAAGCTGATCTCCTCGCGCAGCTTCATGTCCCTGCGCGATTTTGCGGCCAAAATGGCCAAGCACTTCCCCCGCACGCTGGAGCGCACCGCCCGCCGCGCCGAGGAATATGCCCGCGGCATCCTCACCGGCGGCACCCTGTTCGAGGAGCTGGGCTTCTATTATGTCGGCCCGGTGGACGGCCATAATCTTGACCATCTGCTCCCCGTGCTGCGCAACATCCGCGACTCTGACAGTCACGAGCCTGTCCTGCTGCATGTCGTCACCAAAAAGGGCAAGGGCTACGCCCCGGCCGAGGCAGCGGCTGACAAATACCACGGCGTCTCCAAGTTCAATGTCGTCACCGGCGAGCAGAACAAGGCCCCGCCCGGCCCGCCGAGCTACACCAACGTGTTCGCCAAGGCGCTCATCGCCGAGGCCGAGGCCAACCCCAACATCGTCGCCATCACCGCCGCCATGCCGCCGGGCACCGGGCTGGACAAGTTCGAGGCCAAATTCCCCGGCCGCATGTTCGATGTCGGCATCGCCGAGCAGCACGCCGTCACCTTCGCCGCCGGCATGGCCACCGAGGGCATGGCCCCCTTCTGCGCCATCTATTCCACCTTCCTGCAACGCGGCTATGACCAGCTGGTGCATGACGTGGTGCTGCAATCGCTCCCCGTGCGCTTCGCGATGGACCGCGCCGGCATGGTCGGGGCCGACGGCGCCACCCATGCGGGCGTTTATGATCTCTGCTTCCTCGGGCCGATGCCGCGCCTCGTCATCATGGCTCCCTCCGATGAGGCCGAGCTGATGCACGCCGTCGCCACCGCCGCCGTCATTGATGACCGTCCCTCCGCCTTCCGCTACCCGCGCGGCGAGGGTCTGGGCGTCGCCCTGCCCGCGCGCGGCACGCCGTGGGAAATCGGCAAGGGCCGCATCGTGCGCGAGGGCGGCAAGGTCGCCATCCTGGCGCTCGGCCCGCGCCTGGCCGACGCCCTGCGCGCCGCCGACGAGCTGACCGCCCGCGGCTTCCCCACCACCGTCGCCGACGCGCGCTTCATGAAGCCGCTGGATACCGAGCTGGTGAGCCAGCTCGCCCGCCATCATGAGGTTCTCATCACCATCGAGGACGGCGCCGCCGGCGGCTTCAGCGCCGCCGTCGGCCACCACCTCGCCTGGAGCGGCGCGTTCGACTCGGGGCTGAAATTCCGCCCGATGACGCTGCCCGACCGCCTGATCGACCACAACACCCCGGCGGCGCAGCTGATCGAAGCGGGCCTCACCACG
>JAKBAQ010000088.1 GCA_021808985.1 Pseudomonadota bacterium | reverse complement strand
CCAGGCAGCACCGGCCCGCTTCTGCCCTCCGGCTCCAACCATGCGCGGTGCGGCGTCATGGCCAGGGCGAGGTTCGGCGCATCATACATGTTCACCCCCGCATAGGGCTTGCCCATGTTGCCGCACAGCGTCGCCAGAGTCACCCATGCGCGCGCAACCATATGGCCATGATGATAGCGCTGCGGCCCCAGCCCAAACCATATCCAGGCTGGGTCCGTGGTGGCGTATTCCATCGCCGTATGGCGAATCTGCGCGGCCGGAACCTCACAGATCGTCTCCGCCACTTCCGGGGTGAAGTCCCGCCACGACTCCCAACTGGCTTCGAAAGCCGTGCAGGCAGCCAAAGCCCGCCCATCATGCGCCGCCAAATTGTAGCGTCCGCGCAGCGCCGGCGCCCCGGCGCCTGAGGCCGCCACCACCCCGCCCGCCGCTTCATCCCACACCAGCGCGCCATCGCCGCCGCCCGGAAAAACATCGCGCTCCCGTATAATCCGTTTCGTCTCCGTGTTTATGAGGAACGGCGCGTTCGTATGCGCCAACATGTAATCGTCCTTCATCAACCCGGAGGTGACAACCACATGAATCATCCCCAGCACCAGCGCCACATCGGTCCCCGGGCGCGGCGAGAGCCACTCATGCGCCTTTGCCGCGGAGCGTGAAAAACGCGGATCGACCATCACGAACTTCGTGCCGTTCTCCATCGCGTCGAACAGGAAATGCATTTCGCTATGCGCGGTGTCGGCCACATTCCGTCCGGCGCTCAGCACATAGCGTGCGCCGCCAACCTCGGAAATATCATTGGCGCTGCCAAACGTCCCCAGAATCGCCTGAAACCCAGCCATACCGGCGAAATCCCCAGTCAGCGCGGCGAAGGAATAGCATGTGCCGCCCAGATCATTGGCCAGCCGCTTCATCGCCGTGCTCGCCCGGTAGCCGTAATTGCCGCTGCCTTTCAGCCAGGCATTCGCGCGCCAGCCATGTTCTTGGGCAACCCGCAGCATCTTCTGCGCCAGATAATCATAAGCCTCATCCCATGATACCCGGCGCCACCCGCCACCCCCGCGCGCGCCGGTGCGTATCATCGGGTGCGTCAGGCGGTCCGGGTGGTGCAGCCGCTGCGTCGCCATCGCAATGCCGCGCAGGCAGATGCGCTCAAACCCCGGGTCTGGAAAAGACGCAGGCTCCAGCTTAACAATCCGCTCATCTTTCACAAACGCATTCACCCCGCATGTGCCCAGGCAATTCGGCGAGCAGACCGTGCGCACCACCCGGTCGAATGTCCGCGCCGGCCCGCTTGCCGCGGTCAATGCGGCTCCTTGCGGGGCGCAAAGCGCATATGCAACGATCCCACGCCGCGGAACACGAGCTGGGGCAGAAAATCAAGCTCGTCATCCAGCACGGCCGCCCCGTCAAAACGGTTGACCAAAGCGCTGAAAAACTCCCCAAGCTGCATGCGCGCCAGCAAATGCCCGACACAGTGATGCAGCCCAGGCGCGAATGTCAGCGACTGGTCGTTGCGCCGCGTCAAATCCAGCCTTTCCGGGTCGTCATAGGCGCGCGGATCGCGGTTGCCCGATGAAATCATCAAAATAACCACCTCGCCCCGCTTCAGCTGCTTGCCGTGCCAGCTGAAATCCTCGCTCACCAGCCGCGGCATCGCGGCTGACATTGCGCTATAGCGCATGATCTCCAATATGCTTTGGCCCATCAGGTCCGGATTCTGCCGCATATGGGCCCATGCCTGCGGATGCTTCGCCAGCGCCGCCACGCCGAGAGACATGGAGTTTGCCGTGGTGTCATGCCCCGCCACGATGATCAATTGCAGCGTGCCCAGCAGCTCCTCTTCGGTAAGCGCATCCTCATGCCCATCCGCGCTGATGATCTGCGACAGAAAATCCGCCTCCCCGCGTGGATTCGCCCGCCGGTTCGCGATCTCTTCACGGAAAATCCCGTTCATCTCCACCATCGCGCGTTCCGCCCGCTCCAGCCATTCCAGCTTCGGCAGGCGCGAGGCCAGCGCAACCGTAAAGGCCGTCGCCCACTCCTTCAGATGGCCATAAAGCTCATCCGGCAGCCCGAGCAGCTTCAGGATCACCGTGCCGGGAAGCTGGCGCGCCACCTCCTCGTTGAACTCCAATTCCGGATTTCGCGCGATCTTATCCATCAAATATTCCACCCGCGCCTGCGCGAACGGGCGAATCCCCTCCACCACCGGCCGGCTGAATGCCTTGACCAGCAATTTGCGCAGCTTGGTATGGATTGGCGGATCCGTCTCGGTGATCCAGAATTTCGGATAATGCAGCAGATTGGGCAGTTTCTGCAGCGCCGTCTCCAGCGGAATGTCGCCAAAGCTGGAAAGCGCCATCTTGTTGTTCGAGAGCGGCAGCCTGCCGCTGAACCCATCCACGATGTCCGCATGCCGGGTGACAATCCAGCACCGGGAAGCCGGACTCCAATGCACGGCCTCCAGTTCCCTCAACTGGCCGATATCCCGCAGCAGCCCGTTCCGCAACTCCGCCACGCGCGAGAGATCGACATCAAATCCGGAATCAGCCACACCCGCACCATCTGGCATTTCGCTACCCCTCCGCCCACCATCCTTATTTGCGGCCTAGCTTAGCCAGGGGTGAAGATATTGCTTTACAATTTCCGCCAAATACTTGACCTTGCCTGCCAATAAAACACGGCGCAAAGCCAGCCAGACACGTCAGGGCCAAGCAATGCCAAGCATTTATAAACCCTTATCCGCATTCGTGGCCCCGGCCAGCCTTGCCGGCGCCCCCGCCGCGCTGCACCAGGCGCTGGAACAAACCGAGGTATTCTGCTCCAGCCAGGCCAGTTCCTCCTTCCAGGCGAAAATATCCTGGATCGACGGCTGGTGGTTCTCGCTGGCCGGCGGCAACGGCCACATCGTCATCCGCGACGCCGCCGGCACGCGCAATGCCGGCTACTTCATCCTGTTCCTGCCCTTAAGCGGCCAGAACTGGCGCAGCGGCTCCGCCTCATCCATCTACCGCCCGGGCAAGATGGTGCTCACAAACTGGGCCGAACCCGCGGAAGTCGTCAGCCAGGGCGCCTTCCGCTACCTGATGGTTGATCTCCCCGCCACCGCGCTGGGCGACGCGGCGGCCTCGTTCATGGCCGCGCCATCCCCTCTCACGGCCTCTTGCTTTTCAGGCATTGGCGCCGTGCTGGCCAGCGCCCTGCGCATGGCCGCCTATCAGGCGCACACACGCGCGCGCCAGGCGCAACTCTCGGCCATTTTGCCGGAGCTTTCCCAACTTGTGCTCAAAACCTTCCAAACCGCGAACGAACCCGCCCAGGCCGCGCACGGCCCGCATCAATCCGAACGCTGGGCCCGCATCGTGAGCTACCTTGAAGAAACCCACGCGGATGAACGCATGTGCGCCAAACAGGCGGCACTGGCCTGCGGCCTTTCCGAGCGCCAGCTCTATCGCGTCTGCGCCGAGACAGGCCAGACCTTCGCCTCCACCCTGCGGCGCATCCGCATTGACCGCGCGCGCGACCTTCTCCTCATGGAACCGGAAAAACCCCTGCTCGAAGTCGCATTGGCCACCGGCTTCACAAGCGGCGCCACTTTCAGCCGCATTTTCCACGCCGACACCGGCACGACCCCATCAGCTTTTCGCAAAACCGGCTTATCAGCATCAGGCTAGGGCAGGGGGACTCATTTCCAAGGTATCAGACAAGTCTGCCGATCCATCAAAGGAAACTGGCGGACCCGGCGCGATTCGAACGCGCGACCTTTGCCTTCGGAGGGCAACGCTCTATCCAGCTGAGCTACGGGTCCACACCGCGGCGCTTCTATCTGAAAACCCGCCACCCGGCAACGGCAATGGCGCATTTCGCTCCACCATCCCACCATCCCACCATCCCACAAGCCCCACCACCCTACCGCCTCAGGCCGTCATCTCCCGCGCCAGCCATATCAGCGGCAGATGGTCCGGCACCGCGAACTGGCTGGCCGCCAGGCTCTCAATCTTCATCACCCCCACGCCCTTCGCGTCATCCCCTGGCCGCAACGGCAGGTCGCGCAAATCCCCCGGCAGCCTGAAGCAGAATCCCTGCGTGGAGACGCCAAAAACATCCCCCCGCTTTATGCTGGTGCCCGGCAGATTGTTCCAGGCGACTCGAATGTCGAAAGGCCGGTCATACAAGCGGTGCCCCACCGGCCGCGCCGCCATACCGCGCAGCAGCCCTTCATCCACGCCGGTTTCCTCCACCGCCTCGCGAATCGCCGCCGCCAGCGGGCTTTCCACCCCGCCATCCACTTCGTCAATAAACCCGCCCGGCAAGGCCAGCAGCCCGGCGCCGGGCTGGTGCAGCCTGGTAATCAGCACCACCTGGCCAAAATCATCCAGCAAAATGGCATCCGCCGCATGGCGCAGGTGCAGCGCCACATCACCCGTCCCCGGCAGGCTCACCCGGCCCATCTCATGCACCGCCTGGCCCGGAACATCCCCAAACCCTCCGGCGATGAACCGCTCGGTTATCTCCCGCTGCATCCCCGCATCGGCGATCATATGGTCCTTAACAACACTCACGCGCCCACCCCTTGTAACGAAAAAGGGCGCCCCGCGAGGCGCCCTTGCTCAGCTCAGGCCGCGTCGCCGGCGGCGCGGTCAGCGCGCTTGCGGGCATTGGGGTCCAGATGCTTCTTGCGCAGCCGCACCGCGCTCGGGGTCACCTCCACCAGCTCATCATCCTCCACATAGGCAATCGCCTGCTCCAGAGACATCTTGCGTGGCGGCACCAGCAGCAGCGCCTCATCCTTGCCGGCGGCGCGTATGTTGGTCAGCTTCTTCTCCCGCACCGGGTTGATATCGAGATCATTCTCGCGCGAATGCTCGCCCAGAATCATGCCGACATAAACCTTCTCCCCAGGGGAGACGAACAGCACCCCCCGGTCCTGCAGCGAGAACAGCGAATACTGCACGGCCTCGCCATCCTCGGAGGAGATGAGCGCCCCATTGCGCCGGCCCTCGATCTTGCCTTTCCAAGGCCCATACCCGGCGAACAGCCGGTTCATCACCCCGGTGCCGCGCGTATCGGTGAGAAACTCGCCATGGTAGCCGATCAGCCCGCGCGAGGGGATACGGAAGGTCAGGCGCTGCTTGCCGCCGCCGGAGGGTCGAATGTCCGAAAGCTCACCCTTGCGGCGGGACATTTTCTCCACCACCGCGCCGGCATAGGGCTCATCCACGTCGATCAGCACCTCCTCATAAGGCTCCTCGCGCTCGCCGGTCTCCTCATCGGTGCGTGTCAGCACGCGCGGGCGGCCGATGGTCAGCTCAAACCCCTCGCGGCGCATCTGCTCAATCAGCACGCCAAGCTGCAATTCGCCGCGGCCCGAAACCTCGAACGCATCGGTCTCCGTGCTGTCCGCCACCATAATGGCGACATTGCCCTCCGCCTCGCGGTACAGCCGGTCACGAATCTGGCGCGACGTCACCTTCTTCCCCTCGCGCCCGGCCAGCGGGCTGTCATTAATCCGGAAGGTCATTGAGAGGGTCGGCGGGTCAATCGGGGTGGCGGGCAGGGGGGCTGGCAGATCCATGGAGCCGATGGTGTGCGGAATGGTCGCATCCGTCAGCCCGGCGACGGCGACGATATCGCCCGCCGAAACCTCATCCACCGCCACGCGGTCCAGGCCGCGGAAGGAGAGCAGCTTGGTCAGCCGACCGGTTTCAACCACGCTGCCATCCAGGCGGTACACCTTCACCGGCATGTTCACGGTGGCGCGGCCCTGCTCCACGCGCCCTGTCAGCACCCGGCCGAGGAACGTGTCAGACTCCAAAATGGAGGCAACCATGCCAAACGGCGCCTCGCTATTGAGGTTCGGCGCCGGCACATGCGCCAAAATCAGGTCGAACAGCGGCGTCAGGCTCTCGCGCGGGTCGGCCAGATCCTTCACCGCCCAGCCCTGGCGGCCCGAGGCGAACAGCATCGGGAAGTCGAGCTGCTCCTCATTGGCGTCCAGCGCGGCGAAGAGGTCGAACATCTCATTATGCACATCGTCCGGGCGGGCATCGCCACGGTCGATCTTGTTCACCACCACAATCGGCTTCAGCCCGCGCGCCAGCGCCTTGCCGAGCACGAACTTGGTCTGCGGCAGCACGCCCTCGGCGGCGTCCACCAGAATCACGGCGCCATCCACCATGTTCAAAATCCGCTCCACCTCGCCGCCGAAATCGGCGTGGCCTGGGGTGTCAACAATGTTGATGCGCACGTCATTCCACACCACCGAGGCCACCTTCGCCAGAATGGTGATGCCGCGCTCCTTTTCCAGGTCATTGCGGTCGAGCGCGCGCTCGGCCACCGCCTGGTGCGCGGCATACGCGCCGGACTGCTTGAGCAGCTGGTCGACGAGCGTGGTCTTGCCATGGTCAACATGTGCGATAATGGCGATATTGCGGATCTTTGGAGCGGACATTTTCAACGGGCCTGACAGTTAGTGCAATGCTTGGGCCGCTGCCTCGTATGGAACGGAGCAACGGCCCAAAAATCGCGCGGAAGATTTCCCGCCCCGCATAGCCATATTGCGCCGCAAAAGCGAGGGCAAAAAAACAATTGCTGCCCTGCGGCGGCATGCAACCGTAAAATTCATGGAATTGCGGCACACAAGCCTCGCCACGTCCGGGCCATTTGCGTATGCATTCAGTGTAGGAAAGGCGGAGTAGGCGTGAAACATATGTCGCTTGGCGCGGTTCCGCGGAGGGCAGGGCTGCTGGCAACGGCGTTGCTGGCCATGCTGGCGCGCGCCTCCTGGGCTGATCTGCCGCCAAACCAGGCCTGCGGCATCGCCGGCCACGCGGCCGAGCAGGCGGCGGACCTTCCAGCCAACCTGCTGGTCTCCATCGGCATGGTGGAGAGCGGCCGTCCCGACCCGCTCACCGGCCGCCTCGCCCCCTGGCCGTGGACCGTGAACGCCGACGGCACCGGCCAGTATTTCATGGATAAAACCGCCGCCGAAGCCTATGTCCGCATGGCCGAGGCCGCCGGCGCGCGCGACATTGATGTCGGCTGCTTCCAGATCAGCCTGCAAAACCACCCAAACGCCTTCGCCTCCCTGGACGATGCCTTCGACCCCGTGGAAAACGCCGATTACGCGGCCAAATTCCTCAACCGCCTGAAAAGCCAGACCGGCTCCTGGAACACCGCCATCGCCGACTATCACTCCGCCGAGCCCGATCTCGGCCTGCCCTACCAGCGCCGCGTTCTCGCCGTCTGGCATGGCCTTGGCCCCGTTCCCGCCGGCCTTGGCGCCCAATTGGCCGACGCCACCCTCACCGCGCCAGACCCTTACGTCATCCTCATGTCGCCCCAGGCCCGCCGCATCCATGTCTACACCCCGGCCAATGCCGCCGCCGCGCCGCCCGGCGGCCTGCCCCGGGTCATCACGCCATGAAACTCATCACGCCATGAAAAAAGGCCAGAGGAACGCGCCTCTGGCCTTTTCCCTGGCATAAAGCCAGATCAGATATCCAGCAGCAACCGGCGCGGGTCTTCCAGGCTTTCCTTCACCCGCACCAGGAACGAGACAGCCTCCCGCCCATCGATGATCCGGTGGTCATAAGAGACCGCCAGATACATCATCGGGCGGATCACGATCTGCCCATTCACCACAACCGGGCGTTCTTGGATCTTGTGCATGCCCAAAATAGCCGATTGCGGCGGGTTGATAATCGGCGTGCTCATCAGCGAGCCGTACACGCCGCCATTGGTAATCGAGAAAGTCCCGCCCGAGAGCTGCTCCAGCTTCAGCGTGCCATCCTTGGCCGCCTTGGCGAACCCGGCGATCTCCGCCTCGATCTCGGCGATGCTCTTCTCGCCCGCATCCCGGATCACCGGCACCACCAGCCCGTTGGCCCCGCCAACGGCGATGCCCATGTGCACATAATGCTTGTAGACGATGTCATCACCGTCGATTTCCGCGTTCACCGCCGGAAACTCCGCCAGCGCCGCCACCACGGCCTTCACGAAGAAGCCGTTGAAGCCCAGGCGCACGCCCTTGTGCTTCTTCTCGAAGGCTTCCTTGTACTCGCCGCGCAGCGCCATGATCGCGCTCATATCCACCTCATTGAAGGTGGTGAGCATGGCGGCGGTATTCTGCGCGTCCTTCAGGCGGCTGGCGATGGTCTTGCGCAGCCGTGTCATCTTCACCCGCTCCTCGCGCGGGTCAGCCGCGCGGGCCGGCTTGGCGGCCGGCGGGGCAGGGGCCACTGGCGGCTTGCTGACAAAAGCAAGCACATCCCCTTTGGAAATCCGTCCCCCCTTGGCGGTGCCGGGGCCGATATCAGCCTCGGAGAGGCGCTTCTCCTCCATCATCTTCGCGGCGGCGGGCAAGGCGGCCACACCGGGGCGGGCCACCGGGCCGGGCGGCGTCTGGGGCGGATGCACCCCGGCCGCCGCAGCGGGCGCCGTCGCGGGGGCTGACTTGGCTTCGCTCGCCGCCTTCGGCGCCGCCTTGGCGCCGGCGCCACCGATACGGCCCAGCAGCGCGCCAACCTCAACCTCGCTCCCTTCCGGGGCGGTTATCTCTTCCAGCACCCCGGCTTCCGGCGCGTTCACCTCAACCGTCACCTTGTCGGTCTCAAGCTCCACCAGGGGCTCATCGGCGGCCACGGTGTCCCCGGCCTTCTTCATCCATCGCGATATGGTTGCGCTGGTGACGCTTTCTCCAAGCGTCGGGACTTTGATATCGGCGGCCATGACTGCTCCTAATTTTCAGACGCGGTGGTCGTTCGGGAGATGTTGCGAAAGTTTAGACGGATAATGCCTCGTTCACCAGGGCGGCCTGCTCGGCGGCATGCACCCTGGCCAGCCCGGTGGCCGGGCTGGCGGCGGCGGCGCGGCCAACATAGCGGGGCCGCTTGGCGGCGCCTCCGGCGGCGGTCAGCACGGCCTCAATCTTGCGGTCCACAAAGCTCCACCCGCCATTATTCTCCGGCTCTTCCTGGCACCACACCACCTCGGCCTTGGCGTAAGGCGCCAGCGCCTCCTGCAGCTTGCGGGCCGGGAAGGGGTAGAACTGCTCCAGCCGCACGATGGCGACATTCTTAATCCCGCGTTCCCGCCGTTCGCTCAGCAGGTCGTAATACACCTTGCCCGAGCACACCACCACGCGCTTCACCTGCGCCGGCGCCGCGATCTTGTCGATCTCCGGGATCACGTATTTAAAGCCAGACCCAGTCGCCATGTCGCTCAGCGGCGAGACCGCCAGCTTATGCCGCAGCAGCGATTTGGGCGTCATCAGCACCAGCGGCTTGCGGAAGTTGCGCTTCAGCTGGCGGCGCAGCGCGTGGAAATAATTCGCCGGCGTGGTCAGGTTGCACACCGTCATGTTGCGCTCGGCGCAAAGCTGCAGGTAGCGCTCCAGCCGCGCGGATGAATGTTCCGGCCCCTGGCCCTCATGCCCGTGCGGCAGCAGCAGCGTCAGGCCGCACATGCGCAGCCACTTGGTCTCGCCCGAGGCCAGGAACTGGTCGATGATCACCTGCGCCCCGTTGGCGAAGTCGCCAAACTGCGCCTCCCACATCACCAGCACGCTGGGGTCCGCCAGCGCGTAACCATATTCAAAGCCCAGCACCCCCACTTCCGAGAGCAGCGAGTTGAACACCTCGATCCGCGCCTGATCCTTGCTGATATTGTTCAGCGGCGTGTATTCGTTCTGATTGGTCTGGTCGATCAGCACGGCATGGCGCTGGCTGAAGGTGCCGCGCTGGCAATCCTCGCCCGAGAGCCGCACGCGATGGCCATCGAGCATCAGCGTGCCGAACGCCAGGGCCTCGCCGGTCGCCCAGTCAATCCCCTCGCCGGTGTCCATCATCTGCCGCTTGGCTTCCAGCTGGCGCAGAATCTTCGAGTTGAGGTCAAAATTCTCCGGCGGGGTGGAAATGCCAACCCCAACCTGGCGCAGTTGCGCCAGCGGCGCGGCGGTCGCCTGTTCGGCCTGCTCATCCTCTTCCGTGGCCTGGCCCAGGCCCGACCAATGGCCCTCCAGCCAGTCCGCCTTATTCACCTTGTACGCCTGCGCGCCCTTGTAGGCGTCCTCCAGCGTCTGGTTGTAGGTATCGGCAATCGCCTGCGCCTGCTCGGCGCTCACGCTGCCCTCGGCCGCCAGCGCCTCGGCATAGAGCGCGCGCGTCGTCTTCAGGGCCTTGATCGCCTTGTACATGATCGGCTGCGTGAACGCCGGCTCCTCATTTTCATTATGCCCATGCCGGCGGTAGCAGACGAGGTCGATCACCACATCCACCGCGAATTCCATGCGGAATTCGGTCG
>JAKBAQ010000087.1 GCA_021808985.1 Pseudomonadota bacterium | reverse complement strand
GGCGCTTGAGCGTGCGCCCCTCATATTTCTCCGCGCCCACCTGCTTTAGCCGTGCCAGCACCCGCGCGCCGGGCGCCAGCGCCGCCTGGCCGCGCGCCTCGGCGCGCATGAAAATCACCGGCGGGCGTCCTGGCCCATCCCACGCCACCGGGCGGGCCAGGGCCTCGCCGTCGCGGTCAATCCCTGTCACTTCCACCACCGCCGTCTCCGGCAGCCGCCCGGATTCGGTGAATTTCCTCCGCCCGGCGCGCTCCACCACGCCATCGGCCTCCAGCGATTTCATCAGCCCGCGCAGCGCCTTTTTGTCATCCGGCCGCACGCCAAAGGCGCGCGCCACCTCGCGCAGCCCCACGGCCTGCGAGGCTTCCTTCAGGAACGCCTTGATCGTCTCCCGGCCCGGCAGGGACGTTGTTTTCTCAGCTTTGGCACGGGGCTTTTTATGCACGGTTTTCATGCCGCACAGTATGGGGCTTCGCCGCACGCGCCACCATAACCAGGCCGCCGATTCCCCGAATATTTCCGCAACCCCGGGTAACGCGAACGTTCCATATTAAGTTGTGATAACCTTGTTTGATGTATAACTTCAGATTGTGACAAGCAGCCTGAACATTGACGCGCCCGCGACCATCACCGTTCTGGGCGGTAACGCGGCGTTATCCTCGCTGCCCAACATCCCGCCCGGCGGCGTCCTGGTGTCAGACCCCGCGAGCCCCGGCACGCTCAGCGTGCAAATCGTGGCCGGGAATAGCGGGGCGGCGTTATCCGCCAGCTCCCTCGGCGGCGCCACGGTGAGCGTGAACGCCAACACGCTGAGCCTGAGCGGCACGGCGCTGCAGGTGAACACCGCCCTGGCCAGCCTGGAAGTGGCCGAACCCGCCACCCTCAGCCACGACGTGCTGACCCTGAGCGCCACCGACCCGCAGGCCCTGCCCGCGCAGACCGACATCCTGGTTAATATCGCGGCCCCAACCGGCCCGGCCTTCGTCGCGCCGCCGCGCCTCGTCACCATTCAGCCCAACACGCTGGACAGCATAAGCGGCATGCTCCTGAGCGACCCCATCGCCAGCGGCCTCGCCGCGATGGGCCTGGGCGCGCAGGAGACACTCTCGCTCGGCCTGTCCGTCGCCTCGGGAATCCTCCTGCTGCCCGGCTATACCGAGGCCAGCGGCATAGCCGCCAGCGGGCTTGGCACCGGCACCATCTCGCTCAGCCTCACCGCGGCTGATATCGGCGCCCTCAACAGCCTGCTCGCCGGGCTCTCCTTCGTGGGGCCGGCGGTCAAGGGCGGCGAGCATCTGTATTACGCGCTGCGCCACCTCTCCGGCCCGCTGCCCACCGCGCTCACCTACGGCAATATCTTCCTCAACATCGCCGGCACGGCGGGCAGCGCCGCCACGCTGGCCGCCGGCTCCCAAACGGTGCTCACCAGCGGCGGCACCATCGGCGGCGTGCTGGGCGGCACCATCACGGCGCTGGCCGATGTCACGGCGCCCGGCGGCGTGGTCATCGCGCCCGGCGCCAGCCTGCAACTGCCCTACAACGCCCTCAGCCTGAGCGGCACGAGCTATGATAATGGCTGGCTCGGCGCCGCCAGCCTGGATGTGGCCGGCACGCTGGCGCTGGCGGGCGGCGCCACGCTCGGCGGCCCGCTCATGCTCGGCACGGTCGGGCTGCTGGATTTCAACGGCCAACTGGTGGCGGGCAGCGCCGAAACGCTCACCAACCAGCCGGAAATCGCGCTGGCGGCGGGCGGGCTCCTCACCGGCAATGGCACCCTCCAGGCGGGCAATTTCTCAGAATCCGGGATGATCACCGGCCCAGGCACCATCGCGGCCCTGGGCGGGGAAACCCTGCTGCTGGCGGCGGGCAGCATCGGCGGCGGGGCGGATCTGGCGGTTGCCTCCGGCGGCGCCATGGTGCTGGGGCCGCTCTCGCCGCTATACGGCATCTTCAACGCCACGCCGGTCTCCATTGATAGCTCAGTCACCCTGAGCTTCATCAACAATGGCGGCCTTGGCGTCACCGGCGGCTATGCCGGCGCGCTGGGCGGCGGGGGCGGGGCGTTCGTCATCAACGGGCCGCAGGCATTCTCCGGCACCGTCAGCGGCTTCGCCCCCGGCGACCAGCTGATCTTTCCCGGCCTCTCGAACTTCAGCATCTACAACATCACCGCCGGCTCCTTCGCGGTGGGCGGGCAGGATTCCACCGGCAACACCGTTTCCTATGAAATCCAGGCCGCCATCCCCAGCGGCGCGGCGCTGGCCGCCGGGGTGGACGCGCAGGGCGACCCATCGGTGTTTCTGCGCCCCGTGGCCGCCAGCATCGTCACGGCCGAAGGGTTCGCCGCCAGCGCCGGGGTGGCGCAGCCGCTGCCGGGCATCGCCCTGCAGCTCAGCGCCACCTCCACGCAAAGCCTGGCGCTTACAATCGCCGCCGCCAGCGGCCTGCTCAGCGATGGCGGCGCCGGCCCGGCGGCGCAGATCACCCTTGCCGGCGCCGATGTCACGGCGCTCAACACGGCGCTGGCCGCGCTCACCTACACCGGCACCGGCCTGGCCGATTCCCTCACCCTCACCAGCGCCAGCCCCGTGCTCAGCGGGCTGGCTGGCAATATCTACATAACCGCCGCCACGGCCGGCACCATCAACGGCCTCGGCGGCACCGCCTTCAGCGAGGCGCAGACCGCCTCTTTCGGCTCAACCGGCGGCATATCCCTGTTCAGCCTGCCCGCCGCCCCCGGCGCGGTGCTGGTCGCCGGCCCCACGGATTTCACCGCCCCGCTCCAGGCCGACGGCATTTCCGGCACCGCCCTGGTGGTCGATGCCAACGCCACGGCGGTTTTTGATTCCACGGCCACCGCCGTCCTGGGCGGCGATCTCACCATCGGCGCCGCCAACGGCGCGGGCACGCTGGATATCATCACCCAATCCTTCGCCAGCACCGGCAACATGACCCTGGCTGGCAACGCCGCCGCCACGCAAAGCAGCGCCTACGTGCCCGGCGCGCTCACGCTGGGCGGCTCCTTGGCCATCGGCGCGGGCGGGCTGTTCGCCCTTGCCGGCAGCCTGAGCACCACCGCCGCCACGCTGGCCGGCGGCGGCACATTTTTCGCTGACGGCACCGCCAGCACGCAACTCGGCGCGCTCACCAGCGCGGGAGACATGTTTCTGGCCACCGCCGCCCGGGCCACCGCCGCGAGCCTGGATGCCTCCGGCACGCTCGCCCTCGGCGGCACCTCCAGCCTGGACATTACCGGCGGCCTGAACCTGAGCGGCACCAGCACGCTGCAAATCGGCGCAGGCGCCACCTTGCTGGCTGGCGGCGGCGCGCAGCTGCAAGGCATGGCGGCCGATTCCGGCCTGCTCACCGTCAGCGGCAGCCTAGGCGCGGCGGGCACGCTCCTGCTCACCGGCGGCACGCTGGATGCCGCCTCCCTCACCAACACCGGCACGCTGGCGGGCTACGGCGTCCTCAACGCCGCCAGCCTGGTCAACGCCAACACCATCCAGGCGCAGGGCGGCGCGCTGGTCCTGGGCGGCTCGGTTGACAATGCCGCCCACATCACCGTCATGGCCTCGGCGGCGCTCGATGTAACCGGCGGCTTCACCGGCGCGGTGATCACCTTCATGGGCGGCGATGCGATGATCACGCTGGACGACCCCGCGCGCTTTACCGCCAGCGTGGCGAACATGGCCGCGACTGACGGGATAGATCTGGTGGGCATCGCCCCGAGCCTGGTGAGCTACGCGGCCGGCCAGCTCACCATCGCGAGCAGCCAGGGCGGCCTTGCCACCACCACCCCGCTCCAGATCGCCGCCGGCGAACCCGCGTTCAGCGTCCTCCCTGATGGCGCGGGCGGCGCGCTCATCACCCTGGGCGGCACGCTGCCCTGCTTCGCGCGTGGCTCGCGCCTGCTCACCCCGCACGGCTACCGCGCGGTGGAGGATCTCAAACCCGGCGACCCGCTGATAACCGCCGCCGGCGCGCGCCGCCCCGTGCGCTGGATCGGGCGGCGCACGCTCGACCTTGGCCCAAGCGCCGCGCGTGAGGGCCAGCCAGTGCTCATCCTGCCCAACGCCTTCGGCCCCGGCCAGCCCGCCCGCCCGTTGCGGCTCTCACCCTCGCATTGCATCCATGCCGGCGGGGTGCTCATCCCGGCGGCGCATCTGGTCAACGGCGCCACCATTCTGCGCGAGACCCAGGCCGCGGCGATGACCTATTACCATGTCGAACTGGACCGGCATGACATTCTGCTGGCCGAGGGCCTGCCCTGCGAATCCTATTATGACGATGGCAATCGCGGCGCGCTTTATCATGAGCTGGGGCGCCGCTCACCGGCCCGCAAACCCTTCGCCCCGGTCGTCACGCGCGGGGCGCGGCTGGCGGCGGTGCGCGCGCGCCTGCACGCCATCGCCCTGGAGGCGGGCTTTTCCCTCACCTACTGGCCAAGCCTGAGCGCGGTGGCGGCCGGCCACACGGTGAGAGCCGCCATCACCACCGCCAAACACCGGCGCCTGGCGCGCTTCGTCTTTCCCGCGCCGGTGCGCGCGGTCACGCTGCTCTCCTCGGTCGCCACCCCGGCCGATACCGACCCCGCCTGCGAAGACCGGCGCGAGCTTGGCGTCTGCCTCGCTCTCAAGTCCGGCATGGAGCCGGGGCAGGGGTTCTACCCGCGCGGCGCGCAGGATGAGGGCATCTGGATGGGCCGCGCCGCCACCCTGCGCCTGCCGCGCGCGGCGGCGGCCTTCACCCTGCCGCTGGCCGCCATATCACAAAGCTGGCTCAAGCCGGTTGACGCCAAGGCCACCCCGGCGTAGGAGGCAGCCTCGTTGCCGGGAACGCGGACAGGCGGTGGTCGCCTGCGCCCGCTCTTTTCTGCATTTGCCGCCTGGCGGGTGCCGAAGCGAGACTACTGGCGGAATTTTAACAAGAAAGGTAAGCGCCGTGACCAAGCGCACTGAGAGTAAGTATAAGATCAACCGCCGCCTGGGCGTTAACCTGTGGGGCCGGAGCAAGTCGCCGGTCAACAAGCGTGAGTACGGCCCCGGCCAGCATGGCCAGCGCCGCAAGAAGCCGTCGGATTACGGCGTGCAGCTCATGGCGAAGCAGAAGCTGAAGGGCTATTACGGCAATATCTCCGAAAAATCCTTCTACAAATATTATGAGGAAGCCGTGCGCCGTAAGGGCGACACGTCCGAGAACCTCATCGAGATCCTGGAGCGCCGCCTCGACGCGGTGATCTACCGCCTGAAATTCGCCGTCACCCCGTTCGCCGCGCGCCAGTTCGTCAGCCACGGCCACGTGACCGTCAACGGCCAGAAGGTGAACATCCCGTCCTACATGGTCAAGGATAATGACGTGATCGAGGTGCGCGAGAAATCCAAGCAGCTCGCCGTTGTGCTTGACGCCGCGCAGTCCGCCGAGCGCGACGTGCCCGAGTATATGGAAGTTGACCACCGCGCCATGAAGGGCCGCTTCCTGCGCGCCCCGAAGCTGGCCGATGTGCCCTTCCCCGTGCAGATGGACCCGAACCTGGTGGTGGAATTCTACTCGCGCTGATCCCACCGCGCAATTTCACGAAAAAACGGCACCTTCGGGTGCCGTTTTTGTTGGCGGGCCACCTGCCCAACCCAAAAAACCAACACACTGATATTATTAAAAATTTTTGCGGGGTTTGGGGTGCTTTTTATAAAAAGCACCCCAAAAAAAACCGCCCCTTTTCCGTAAAAAGGGGCGGCTTCAACTATTCCTTGGCTTTTGCCGTGGCGGTCTTGGCCAGCCTTGGCCGGCCGCGCGGGCGGGGCGCGCGCGGCGCCTCCACCGGCACCGGGGTCAACTCCAGTTGCGGCGCCTCAGCAGCCGGCGGCGGCGGTGCTGCCGCCACACGCGGCGCGGCGGGCGGCGCGGCGGGCGGCGGCGCCTTGGCGATGATGGGGATCGGCTTGGGCTCCGGGGCTTGCACCACCGGGGCCGCCACAATCACCGGCTGCTCCGCGATACCGGCGGGCTCGCCCACGGCGGCGGCCAGTTCGGCCTCCAGGGCGGAGCTGATATCGATGCGCATATCCATTGCCGGTTCCGGGCGGGGCTGGCGTTCCTGGCGCTCATGCCGGTCCTGGCGTTCATGCCGGTCCTGGCGCTGAAACTCCGGCTTCTGCCGGGGCTCGTAGGGGCGCTGGTCAAACCGGCGGTGCTCCTGCTGGCGCTGCTCCTGCGGGCGGTTTTCCTGCTGGCGGCCCTCCTGGCGCGCCTCCGCCGGCTGCTCGCCATCGGCTGGTTCGCGGCGCTGATAGTCGCCCTGGCCACCCTGCTGCGGCTGGTAGTTGCCGCGCTCCTGGCCCTGCATGGATTGCTGCCCGCCCTGGCCCTGGTTGGGCTGCGCGTTGGGTATGCCCTGCGCCTGGTTTATGGCGCTGATAATCCGGAAATAATGCTCGGCATGCTGGTAATAGGCTTCGCCCAGCACTCGGTCTCCGTTGCTGGAGGCGTCGCGCGCCATCTGCTGGTACTTCTCGAAAAGCTGCTGCGCCGTGCCCCGCACCCGCATTTCCGGGCCTGAGCTGTCAAATACATGGTTGCGGTTCAGCGGAATGCCATTTTGCTGGTTGCGGAACCCGCCGCCACCACCGCCGCCGCCGCCGGAATTAGGGCGATGGTTGCGGCCACGCATGCGCTTCATATTCATATGCTCTCGTCTATCCTCGTAAGATTGCTTGCGCGGCGGGGCGTGTTAGCACCACCAAACCCAAAGCGGCCTCGTAAATCACCGAGACTCGAGGCCAATCAGCCCGCGCGCCCCGTGCTTAGCCTTATCCGCGCATTATGCCAAATGTTTATTTCTGCCGTGTCAAAATAATAGCGCGGGGCACCCCGCCGAGATCCGCGCGAGTCGCCACGCCAAATCCGGCCTGTTCGGCCAGCGCGCTCACTGGCGGCGCTTCTCCCACGCCCAGCTCCAGCACCGCCGCGCCGCCCGCCGCCAGCAGGCGGGGCAGGGCGGCTATAATCGCGCGATAGGCATCAAGCCCGTCCGCGCCGCCATCCAGCGCGCTGGCCGGCTCAAATCTGGCGACCTCGGGCATCAGCCCCGGAATATCCGCGCCGGGAATATAAGGGGGATTGCTCAAAACCAGATCAAACCCGCCGCTCAGCGCGGCATCCCAGTCGCTGACACAAAACGCCGCCCGTCCCGCCAGCCCCAGGGCCTTGGCGTTGCCCGCCGCCAGCGCGGCCGCGGCGGGGGAGATATCCACGCCCACCCCAAACGCCGCGGGAAATTCGCTTAGCACCGCCAGCAGCAGGCAGCCCGTGCCGGTGCCAAGGTCCAGCACCCGGGCCGGCGCAACGCCGCGGGCCACAACCGCTTCCACCAGCGTCTCGGTATCAGGCCGTGGGATCAGCGTGGCCGGGGAAACCTTGAACTCCAGCCCCCAGAACTCCTTGCGGCCCAGAATATAGGCCAGCGGCTCGCGCGCGGCGCGCCGGCGCACCAGCGGCGCATAGCGCGCCTCATCCACCTCGCGCAGCAGCAAAAGCCCCGCGGCGTCAACGCCCTGAGAGGCCGCCAATATCAGCCGCGCCTCGCGCCGGGGCTCCTCTATGCCCGCCTCCGCCAGCCGCGCCGTCATCGCGGCCAGCGCGTCGGCCGTGCCGGTCACTCGTTGCTGGCCGCAAGGCGCGCCGCCTGGTCCTCGGCGATCAGCGCGTCGATGATGTCATCCATCTCCCCCTGCATGACACGGTCGATCTTATGCAGGGTGAGGTTGATGCGATGCTCCGTCACGCGGCCCTGCGGAAAATTATAGGTGCGTATGCGCTCCGAGCGGTCTCCCGTGCCCACCTGCGACTTGCGGTCAGCCGCGCGGGTGGCGTGCAGCGATGAGCGCTGCTGCTCATACATGCGCGCGCGCAGCACCTTCATCGCCTTCGCCCGGTTTTTGTGCTGGCTGCGCTCCTCCTGCATCGCCACCACGATACCCGTGGGAATATGCGTAATCCGCACCGCCGATTCAGTCTTGTTCACATGCTGGCCGCCAGCCCCCGAGGCGCGGTACACATCGATGCGCAGGTCACTCTCGTTAACCGCCACATCCACTTCCTCAACCTCCGGCAACACCGCGACGGTGACGGTCGACGTATGAATCCGCCCCTGCGTCTCGGTCGCGGGAACGCGCTGCACGCGGTGCACGCCGGATTCGAACTTCAGCCTGGAGAACACTGATTTTCCGGTAATCTCGGCAATCCCCTCCTTCAGCCCGCCCAGCTCGCTCTCGCCATATTCCATGATCTCGAACCGATACCCCTGCAGCGCGGCATATTTCTGGTAGGCCTGGAAAAGCTCAGCGGCGAACAAGGCGGCCTCATCGCCGCCCGCCGCCGGGCGAATTTCCAAAATGGCCGAGCGTTCGTCCATTTCATCCTTGGGCAGCAGCGCCTTGCGCAGCGCCATTTCCAGCTCGGGTATCTGCTGTTTCAGCCCATCCAACTCCGCCGCCGCCAGCTCCCTCATCTCCGGGTCGGCCAGCATGCCCTGCGCCTCCGCCTGGGCGTGCTCGGCCGCGCGCAGCTCGGCAATGCGCTCCTCGATCGGCGTCAGCTCCGAGAGTTCCTTGGAAGCCTTCACGAATGCATCGCCCGCCAGCGAGCCCGAGAGCATGAAGCGCAGCTCCTCCGCGCGCGCGAGAATCCGTTCCAGCTTGTCATCAAAACTCATGGCCGCAGCAATTCCGCCAGGTCGGAGAACAGCACATCACGCTGCGAGCCATCGGCGAGATTTTTCAGCTTGATATCCGCACCCACCAGAACCGCGAATTTAGACCCCGCCTTGTTCGCGCGCTCCAGCCGCTTCTTCGCATTCCCCGCATAGCCAATCTCGGCGGCGATGCCGATATCGCGCAGCGATTTCAGAATATTCAAGGCCGTGCCGGTATATTCATCACCCATGGGGATGATCGCGGCCGGGCGGTGCTGCATATCCGGCGCCGCGATGAGCATGGCCAGCCGCTCAATCCCCGCCGCCCAGCCAACCCCCGGCACGCTCGGCCCGCCCATCTGCTCGACGAGACCATCATAGCGCCCGCCGGCCAGAACCGTGCCCTGCGCGCCAAGCGCGGTGGTCACGAACTCAAAGGCGGTGTGATTATAATAATCCAGCCCGCGCACGATGCGGGGATTTTCCGTGAACGGCACGCCAAACTGCGTGAGCGCCGCCTTCAACCCGCTGTAGAATTCAGCCGCCTCGCGCGAGAGATGATCATGGATCAGCGGCGCCCCCGCCACCAGCCTCTGGTCGCCCTCATCCTTGGAATCCAGGATGCGCAGCGGGTTCTTCTCCAGCCTGGTCTGGCTGTCGGCTGAGAGTTTTCCAACATGTTCCGAAAAATAGGCAACCAGCGCGGCACGGTAATTGTTGCGCGATTCAGCATCCCCCAGCGTGTTGATATGCAGCTCCACGCTCGCCGCGATGCCCAGCTCATTCAAAATCTGCCAGCCCGCGGCGATGATTTCCGCATCCGCCAGCGGTGTGGCCGGGCCCAGCAGCTCAACGCCGATCTGGTGAAACTGCCGGTAGCGCCCCTTCTGCGGGCGCTCGTAGCGAAACATCGGCCCGGCATAGAAAACCTTTTGCGGCAGCGTCTGCGTCAGCCCGGCGGTAATCAGCGCGCGGCACACGCCAGCCGTGCCCTCGGGGCGCAGCGTCACCAAATCCCCGCCGCGATCCTCAAAGGTATACATCTCCTTGGTCACGACATCCGAGGTCTCACCCAGCGTGCGCGCGAAAACCTTGGTGTCCTCGAAAATCGGCGTCTGCCACTCGCCAAAGCCGTAAAGCGCGGTCACCCGCCGGGCGGTTTCAACAACATGCGCATGGCGGGCCGCGTCCTCGCCTATGAGATCGCGTGTGCCGCGCACGGGTTGCAGGGGAGGGGCCATGAGTTTCAAACCAACCTATGAAAAATAAAAATGCCGGAACCCTCGGGCTCCGGTGCCAGACAATACGAAAAACCCGGCCTATTGCGCGGCGAGCTTGGCGGCCTTCAGCTCAGCCTCCACCTGCGCCGCCTTGGCCTCCACCAGATCGACGATATGCTTCACCATGTCGCCGCTCTCAATCGTGTGGTCGGTTTTGCCGGCCGCGTAGATCATGTGCCGGCCATTGCCGCCGCCGGTCAGGCCAAGGTCGGTCATCAGCGCCTCGCCCGGGCCGTTCACCACGCAACCGATGATCGAGAGCGTGATCGGCGTCTTGATATGGGCGAGACGCTCTTCCAGCGTCTCAACCGTCTTGATGACGTTAAAGCCCTGGCGCGCGCAGGAGGGGCAGGAAATGAT
>JAKBAQ010000086.1 GCA_021808985.1 Pseudomonadota bacterium | reverse complement strand
GCTTCAAGCGCGCCGGGTGCTCTGGCGTGCTCACCTATTTCGCGGTGGAGGCGGCCAAACTTCTGGAGGGCTGAGATGAACGCAGGGGCTTCTGGCGATATTCCCTCGCAGGCGGGAAAACTGGCGGTTATCACCGGAGCCAATAGCGGGATCGGCTATTTCACCGCGCTGGAGCTGGCAAAGGCCGGAGCCAATGTAATCCTGGCCTGCCGCAACGCTGAAAAAGGTGCGGCGGCGGCGGCGAAAATAAACGCCGCGGCACCCGGCCGCGCGGTGTTCGGGCCGCTGGACCTCAGCCGCCTCGCCTCGGTGCATGATTTCGCGGCCCGCTTCAAGGCCGCGCACGGCACGCTTGATTTGCTGATCAACAATGCGGGCGTGATGGCCCCGCCCGCCCGGCAGACCACCGCCGATGGCTTCGAGCTGCAATTCGGCGTGAATTTTCTGGGACATTTCGCCCTCACCGCGCTGCTGCTCCCCACGTTGATGAAAGCCCCCGCCCCGCGCGTGATCCAGCTCTCCTCCATCGCGCACCGGCAGGGGCGGATTGATCTGGCGGATCTGCAATCCGCCCGCGCCTACAAGCCCTGGCGGGCATACAGCCAATCAAAGCTGGCGATGCTGATGTTCGCCATGGAGTTGCAGCGCCGCGCCGATGCCGGAGGCTGGGGCCTGCTCTCGCTGGCGGCGCATCCGGGCATCGCGCGCACCGAGCTGATCGCCAATGGTCCCGGCGCCGGGACCCTCACGGCGCTTGGCCTTAAACTGGTGGAGCCGTTCATCTCGCAATCCGGCGAGGCCGGAGCGCTGCCCACGCTGTTGGCCGCCACCGCGGCGGATGTGACGCCCGGCGGCTATTACGGCCCCACCGGCTTCAAGGAATTCCGCGGCCCGCCGGGCAAGGCCAGGCCCGAGAAGCAGGCGCTGGACGCCGCCACGGCCCGCGCGCTGTGGGAGGCCGCCGAGGCCCTGACCGGGCTTGGCATCACACCCGGCCCGTGAGCGCCGCGCGCAGCACCGCGAATTTGTCAGCCAGGCTGCGCGGAGCGAAGGGCTTGCCCAGATCCCGCCGGGCGAATGCCGCCGGCAGCGCCGCCGCCAGCGCCATGCGGGGGGGGCGCTGGTCCAGCAAGGTGCGGGCCTGGGCGGCCAGCTTGTCCAGCGGCGTGGCGTCGCCTGGTAACAGCGAACGCTCCTGCGCCGCCAGAAAGGAGACGGCGCGCAGAATGCCGGAGACGCCGTAGGCCGTGCCCAGATCCTCGATGACCGCCGAATCCGCCCCCAATATCTGCCCCGCGATGCGCGCCAGCCGGCCCGCCGTGCCGCGCGCATAGGCGAAGAACGCCGCCGCGTCGGGGATCTCCCCCTGCGCCTCGATCTCGCGCGCCTCGATCAGCGCCAGCAAATCCGCGCGGGCGAAAACCCCGTCCTTGAGCGCGGCGCTGAGCGGTGTGGCGATATCATGTTGTTTCGCCTCGCCCTCCACCACCTCGCGCCACCATTGCAGGCGGATGCGCGCCAGCAGCGGCTCGGAGGCCACCTCGCGCGCGCGCGCCAGCTCGTTGTTGAACAGATAAAGCAGCGCCAGGGTGCCGCGCGCATTGGCTGGCGCGAACAAAGTGCAAAAATAGCGATCGGGATCAGCGCGCTGGAGGCGTTGGAGGTATAAATGGTCGCTTGACGGAGGCATGCGCAGTCCATAGCTAATCGGCACGACGAAGAAAACTTTTAACCAGGAGACCCGCTGATGGCTTTCGAACTCCCCACCCTGCCCTACGCCAAAACCGCGCTGGCCGCCGCCGGCATGTGCGAGGAAACGCTGGAACTGCATCACGGCAAGCACCACCAGGCCTATGTGACCGCGCTGAACGGCTTCGTCGAGAAAAACGCCGACCTTCAGGGCAAGACGCTCGAGGAAATCGTCGCCTTCTCCTACAACAAGCCGGAGCTGGCGCCGGTGTTCAACAATGCCGGGCAGCATTGGAACCACAATATCTTCTGGCAGAACATGAGCCCCAATGGCGGCGTGATCCCGCCCAAGCTCGAAGCCAAGCTGGTGGAGGATTTCGGCTCCGTGGCGGCGTTCAAGGATGCCTTCAAGGCCGCAGGCGTCGGCCAGTTCGGCTCCGGCTGGGCCTGGCTGGTGCTGGCCGCCGACGGCAAGCTGAAAATGGCCAAGACCCCCAACGGCGCCAACCCGCTCGCCACCGGCGAGGGCAAGGTGCTGCTGGCGCTCGATGTGTGGGAGCACAGCTACTATCTGGACTTCCGCAACCGCCGCCCGGACTATATCACCAACTGGCTGGATAAGATCGCCAACTATGAATATGCCGAAGCCGCGCTGCTGGCCGGCTGACTTGGCGAAAGGGGGCGGCGACGCCCCCTTTTTGTTGCGCCGCCCGCCTGCCCCCAAGCGGCGGCGGCCTTTCCTGAACATCCCGGAACAAGATGACGATTTATAACGACGAGGAGCTGGACGCCGCCGCCGCCGCCGGGGCGCTCAAACCCGAGGATGTGGATGCGTTTCGCGCCTTCATCGGCCGGCATCGCGCCGCGCCCGATGAGGAACAGTTCCGCCTGCTCACCGGCTTTAACGATATCTTCATCTCCATCGCCATGATGGTCTTCCTCACCGGCGCGGGCTGGCTGGCCGGTAAAATCTCCTTCCTCCTCGCCGGCGCGGCCATGATGGGGGCCTCATGGGGGCTGGCGGAGTATTTCACCCGCCGGCGCCGGCTCTCGCTGCCCAGCATCGTGCTCGCGCTCAGCTATGGCCTGGGCGCCGCCATGCTGTTCGCGGCCGTCATCGCCCATGCGCTGAAACAGGCGGACATATTCGTCTGGACCAATTTGTGGAACGCGCAGTTTGACCTGTTCGCCGTCAGCGGCTTCATGACCCTGGCCTACATGCTGCACTGGCGGCGGTTTCAGGTGCCCATCACCGCCGCGTTCATGAGCCTCACCGGGCTGGTCAGCCTGCTCGCGTTGCTGCGCATGTTCATCCCCGGCCTGCGCTTCTTCATGCCGGCGCTGCACCTGGCTGGCGGGCTGGCGCTGTTCGCGCTCGCCATGCGCTGGGACATGAGCGACCGCCAGCGCGCCACGCGGCGGACGGACATCGCCTTCTGGCTGCATCTGGCGGCGGCGCCGCTCATCGTGCATGCGCTGTTCCACATGCTGGGCGTATTTGCGCCCGGGCAAAATGCCTATGCCCTGGCCGGGCTGGTGGTGGGCCTGTATCTGCTGATGACGCTGCTCGCCCTCATCATTGACCGGCGGGCCATGCTCACGGCGGCGCTGATCTATGTCATCTACGCCATCAGCGCGCTGATCCGCGCCGCCGGCTCACCGGAGGTGAGCTTCGCCGCCACCGGTTTTGTCATCGGCGCGGCGCTGCTGCTGCTCTCGGCCTTCTGGAACCCGACCCGCAAGTTCGCCGTCGGCCTGCTCCCGGCCAGATTGCGGGCCGTTCTGCCGGCCATCGCGGAGCGGCCGAAGCACGCCTAAAGATACTTGCGGTACTGCACGAAGCCGGGCTTGTCGGCCACCTGGTCGTACAGAATCATCGCCTGCTTGTTCGTCTCATGCGTCATCCAATACACGCGCTTGGATTTTGCCTGCCGCGCCTTCTCATACACCGCCTCGATGAGCGCCCGGCCGACGCCCTTGCCCCGCGCCTGCGGCGCGGTGAACAAATCCTCCAGATAGCAGACATTCTCCACCTCCCAGGTGTTGCGATGGAAAATATAGTGCACCAGGCCAAGCAGCTTGCCGTCCTCCTCGGCCACCAGGCAGTTCACCGGCTCGGCCGGGTTGAAGAACCGTCCCCATAAAACCTCCGTGACCTCGGGTGGAAGCTCGGTTTTATAGAAGCTGAGGTAGCCCTGCCATAGCGGGTTCCATTGCGCGCGGTCGGCGGGTTGAAGTTCACGGATCATTGGCTGATTTCCTCAATTTATTTGCGTATCCACGGGGGCAGCCGGTTTTTCCGCTCAGGTTCGCGGCGCGCCGGCCATGCCCGGCATCACTATGCAAATATCGGGCGGCATCTTCAAGAATTTCAGGCGCGCCGATGTTCACGATGCCGGGTTCTGAAATTGCCGAAAACCGCCGCAACCGATACAATCGCGCCGACGCGACAAGCGCAACCGGCTGGAGTTTTCCCGCGATGCACGGATTTTTACGCACCTACGGCGACATCGCCCTGCAAAAAACCATGGATGCCGCCGTGGTGATCCCAAGCCTGCTCCGCCCCGTGCTGCGCCAGGCGCTGGAGAGCATTTTCGCGCAGAATTTTCCCGGCACCATCCAGATCCTGGTCGGCATTGACGTGCCAGAGGGCGATCTCGCCGTGCTGGACGCCGCCTGCGCAACACGGCCCTCGCATTGCGTGGTGCAGGCATTCTGGCCGGGCTATTCCACCTCGGTGCGCCATGGCGGCCTCACCCCGCCCAGCGACGGCGGATGCTTGCGCGCCGTGCTCACCTATCTGGCCAACTCGCCTTATGTCGCCTACCTCGATGACGATAATTGGTGGCACCCCGAGCATCTGTGCCAGATGCGCGCGGCAACCGAGGAGGCGCAATGGGCCTTTGCGCTGCGCTGGTTCGTGCATGACCAGACCCGCCGGCCCATCTGTGTGGACACGTGGGAGTCAGTCGGCCCCGGCCGGGGCATGTTTCAGGAGCGTTTCGGCGGATTCGTCGATCCCAACTGTCTCATGATCAACAAGCTCGCCTGCCCCCTGGCCGCGCCACACTGGAACATGCCCCTCGCCGGCGACCCCGGCTCGGCGGACCGCAATGTCTTCGCCTTTCTCACGCGCCACCACCAGGTGAAGGGCACGGGAAACGCCACGGTGTTTTACGAGCTGAACGAAAAAGACGGGCTGCACCCCATGCGCATGAAAATCATGGGGTCAGCCTATGAGGACGCGGGCAAGCCCTAAGCCGGCTCGCTACGCGATCCGTTGCAGGGCGGCATCCAGCCGCGCCACTTCGGCAGCAAAACTCTCCTGGCGCTCCCTGTGTTCTTCCAAAACCGCCGCTGGCGCGCGGCTGACGAAATCAGCATTGGCGAGCTTCTGCTCCACCTTCTGCAACTCCGCCACCGCCTTGGCGCGCGTCGCGCTCAGGCGGGCGCGCTCGGCCGCGAGGTCGATGATCCCGGCCAGCGGCAGCACGATGGTCGCCTCGCCCAGCACCGCCTGCGCCGCGCCATGCGGCACCTCAGCCGGCAGCGGGCCGAATTCCGAGGCGCGCGCCATGCGCGAGATCGCCTCGAACCATTCCTCCCCGCGCGCCAGCGTTTCCGCCGCCGCATCCTGCAACAAAACCGGTGATTTGACCGAGGGCGGCACGTTCATCTCGGAGCGCACCGTGCGCACCTGTGAGATGAGATCCACCACCCATTGCACTTCCGCCCGCGCCGCTTCCGGCTCGTGCACCTCAACCTGCTGCGGCCAGGGGGCGTTGATGAGCGAGCAGGCCGGGCCGTAGCCGAAATGATCCCATAATTCCTCGGTGACGAAGGGGATCAGCGGATGCATCAGCCGCAGCAAAATCCCCAGCACATAGGCGGCAACGTCGCGAATCTCGGCGGCCTCGGCGGCGGCGAAGCCCGGCTTGGCGAATTCGATGAACCAGTCGCACACATCGCCCCAGGCGAAGCGGTAGCAGGCCTGCGCATAGTCGTTGGGGCGGAAGGCATCCAGCGCCTCGGTTGCGGATTGCACCGCCGCATTGGCCTTCACGAGAATCCAGCGCGAGAGCGCGAGCTTCGCATCCTGCGGGCGGAAGGCCGGATTCGGCTTCACGCCGTTCATCTCCAGGAAGCGCGCGGCGTTCCATATCTTGGTGATGAATCCCCGGTTGTTTTCAACAATCTTGGCCCCGAGCTTGACATCGCGCCCCTGCCCGGCCGCCGCCGCCACCGAGTAGCGCAGCGCATCCGTGCCGTAAGCCTCGATCAGGCTGAGCGGATCGATGACATTGCCCTTCGATTTGGACATTTTCTGTCCCTTCTCGTCGCGCACCAGGCCGTGGATATACACGGTGCGGAACGGCACATCGCCCATGAAGTGCAGGCCCATCATCATCATCCGGGCCACCCAGAAGAAGATGATGTCAAAGCCTGTCACCAGCGTGTCGGTCGGGTAGTATTTGGCAAGCTCCGGCGTCCGCTCGGGCCAGCCGAGGGTTGAGAACGGCCACAGCGCCGAGGAGAACCAGGTGTCCAGCACGTCCTCATCCTGGGTCAGCGCCACGCCCTCGCCGGCCTGCGCCTGCGCCTGCGCCTCAGAGCGCGCCACATAAACCGCGCCATCCGGCCCGTACCAGGCCGGTATCCGGTGCCCCCACCACAGCTGGCGCGAGATGCACCAGGGCTGAATGTCGCGCATCCAGGCGAAGAAGGTGTTCTCCCATTGCTGCGGCACGAATTTGATGGCCCCGCTCTCCACCGCCGCGATGGCCGGCTGCGCCAGCACGGCGGCGTTGCAATACCATTGCGTGGTCAGCAGCGGCTCGATCGGCACGCCCGAACGGTCGCCATGGGGCACCGCATGCGGGTGGGGTTTTATCTCCGCCAGCAGTTCCAGCCGCTCCAGCTCGGCCACAATCGCCTTGCGCGCGGCAAAACGCTCCATGCCCTCCAGCGAGCGCACGAATTCCGGCATCTCGCCCAACTCGGCCAGTGTAATCCGCCCCTGGCGGTCGAGAATCGAGGGCGTGGCCAGCCCGTGGCGCTTGCCCACCTCAAAATCGTTGAAATCATGCGCCGGGGTGATCTTCACCGCGCCCGTGCCCTTCTCAGGGTCAGCGTAGTCATCGGCGATGATGGGAATCCGCCGCCCGGTGAGCGGCAAAATCACATGCTTGCCGAGCAGTCCGTAATAGCGCGCGTTTTCGCCATGCACCGCCACGGCGGTATCACCCAGCATAGTCTCCGGCCGGGTTGTGGCCACCACAATCTCGCCGCCGCCCTCAACCGGGTAGCGTATGTGCCACAGATGCCCCTTCACATCCCGGCTCTCGACCTCAAGGTCGGAGATCGCGGTCTGCAGCGCCGGGTCCCAGTTCACCAGGCGCTTGTCCTGATATATCAGCCCTTCCTCATGCAGGCGCACGAACACCTCGCGCACCGCCACGGAGAGCCCCTCATCCATGGTGAAGCGCTCCCGCGCCCAATCCGGCGAGGCGCCCAGGCGGCGCAGCTGCTGCGTAATCGCCCCGCCGGACTCTTCCTTCCACTGCCACACGCGGGAGAGAAACGTCTCACGCCCCAGCGCCTTGCGGGTGGTCTTTTCCTTGTCCAGCAGGCGTTCCACCACCATCTGGGTGGCGATGCCCGCATGGTCGGTGCCCGGCTGCCAGAGCACATCGCGCCCCTGCATGCGCCGGTAGCGCACGAAGATATCCTGCAAGGTCATGGTGAGCGCGTGGCCCACATGCAGGCTGCCGGTCACGTTCGGCGGCGGGATCATGATGCTGAAGGGCGCCGCCTGGCTCAACGGTGAGGCCGCGAAAGCGCCGGATTGCTCCCAGCCGCGATAGAGCCGTGCCTCAGCCGAGGCCGGCTCGAAATGCTTATCCAACGTGGTCAAGAAAAAACCTCAGTATATTATGTGCGGTCGATCACGCGCTTGATTTCGGCCCGGACAACCCGTTCAACCAGGCTCGGCAGCTGCGTATCCAGCCATGCCTTCAGCACGGGCTTGATCTCCTCGCGGACCAGATCCTCGATGGTGATGCCCCCGCGGCTCACCGCCACGGCCCGCTCGGTGCTGATGCTGTGAACCAGCGTGCCGATGCTGTTGGCGATCGAATTTGAAGCCTCATCACCAACCAGTCCTTTGGGGATCTGTACGCTGTTCTCGTTTTCCATCGGGCCTTCCTCTTCGGGTTCCGGGTTATACGCAGAGTCCTGCCCGCCCGAAGGGGGCTGATACATGTTCATCTCCGGCGCCGGCTCGGGCGGCAGCACGGTCTGCGCCGGCGCGCTGGCCTCAGCCGCCTTGGCGGGGGCCGGTTGCACCGCGCGCATCGAGGCGTCGAGCTGGAGCACGTCATCTTCCTGGTCATCCTCCAGGAGGCGCTGATTTTCATCCTCCTCGCGCAGAATCCGGCGAATCGAGGCCTGGATTTCCTCCATCGAGGGCTCGGCGCCGCCGGCGGCGCCTGGATTATTGGGGTCGTTGCTGCTGTCGCTCATCATGTCATCTTTCAATGAGCGGATGAGCCTGATGGCTCAGCCGCGGTCCCCGCAGGCGTGCCGGCGGTCAGCAAGGTGCCGTCAGGCGCGATCCCAGCTCGTTGATCAGCCGCCTCGCCGGTGCCAAAACCAGCATACTCAACTGATTTATAGTATTTAAGGTCGTTATACTGGTCCACGGGCAA
Source organism: Pseudomonadota bacterium (assembly GCA_021808985.1). GTDB lineage: Bacteria > Pseudomonadota > Alphaproteobacteria > Acetobacterales > Acetobacteraceae > Acidocella. Next base: position 1,974 of record JAKBAQ010000086.1, on the reverse strand, counting down.
TCCTAGGTCGGTTGCGGTGAGCCGGCCGATCGCCGCCGCCACCGCGTATGAATTATTAACAAGTGTTGATATATTCTGGACCTGTTGCACCTGAGAATTCAACAACAATTGTTGAGCGTTGAGCACATCGAGCGTCGTGCGCGTGCCGACCAGGTCCTCGCGCTCGGTGCCATCAAGCGCGATGGCGTTGGCCTTGATCTCGGCATTGGTGCTCATGATGGCGTCACGGGCCGACACCAGCCCCTCCCACGCCTGGGTCGCCTGCTGATAAGAGGTCCGCTGGGCGTCCAAAATGCTCGCATAGGCCTGCTGCTCCTTGGCGCGCGCCTGGCGGATCGCCGAATATTCCGATCCGCCCTGGTACAGCGGCACGATCAGCTGCCCGAGCACCGAGCCGCCGGTGAGGCGCGTGTTGGGGCCGGCCGCGCCCTGCTCGCTATAGGCGGAGGCCTGCACCGAGAGTTGCGGCAGCAGCGCGGAATAGGCCACATCCACCGCGTCCTTGTCCGCCGCGTCGGTGAATTCGGCGGCGACCACATTCGGGTTGTTGGCCAGCGCGGCGGTGGCGGCCTGCCCCTTGGAGGCAACCGGCAGCGACAGCGGCTGCGGCGGCACCAGCGAATCCGAGGGATAATCCCCCACCAGCTGGCGGAAATTCTCCCTGGCGATTTCGAGATTGCCATCCGCAACCTCCACCTGCTCCTTGGCCGCGGCCAGCGCGGCCTGCGCCTGGGCCACCGAGGTCAGGGTGATCTCGCCGACATTGAACTGCTCAACCGTCGCCTTCAGCTGCTGCGCCAGCACGTTCTGGTCGCTGCGGTCCAGCGCCAGCACCTGCCGGTCGGTGATCACGGTGACATAGGCGTTGACCACGTTGAGAAACACGGTCTGCTCGGTGGCGAGCAGCTGCGCGCGCGCGGCATAAACGCTGTTCTTGGCCTGGCGGGTGCCGGCGATGACCTTGCCGCCGGAATAGATCGGCTGGGTCACCTGCACCTGGCCGACCAGCTGGTTGCGGTTCTGCGTTATCTTTTCGCTGCCCAGCGCGGGGTTGGTCTGGCTGAGGGGCAGCACTTCCGTGCCTGTCAGCCGCCCCGCGGTGGCGCCCACCGTCACCGTCGGCAGCCAGCCGGCCAGCGCGGTCGGCACCCCTTCATCCGTGGCGCGCAGGGAGGCGCGCTGCGCCTGCAGGGTCGCGTTGTTGTTGTAGGCTTCGCTCAGCGCCTGGGTGAGCGTGCGCGGCCCGTCGGCCCAGGCGGCGCGCGGCGCGGCGGCCATGGCGGCGCCCGCCGCAAGGCCCGCGAGCAGCAGGGAGCGCATCGAGGTAACTCCGTTCATGATCAGAGGCTGAAAGCCGGCGCGCGGCGGAAGGCCGGCAGCAGGCGGGCCGTGCAGTCGAACGCCCGCACGGTTACAAAACCGGTGCCCACCGCCTCGGCGCTGACCGCCCGGCCAAGCCCCGCCGGCTCATCGCCCTCAGCCAGAACGGCGATGACACGCCCGCCCGGCGCCAGCTGAGCCGCGAAGTTTTCGGGAATTTCGGGAACCGCGCCCTCGATGACAATCGCGTCATAAGGGCCGCCGGCCGGATAACCGGCCGCCAGCGGGCCGCGCACCGATTCGACCTGCGGCGCATATTGCGCCAGCGCCCCGTTTTGCAGCCGCGCCTCTTCCTCCAGCGCGACAACCCGCGCGCCGCAGGCGGCCAGAATCGCGGCCAGATAGCCGCTGCCCGCCCCCACCACCAGCACTTCCGCCGGCCGGCTCGCCAGCGCGAGCTGCGCCAGCCGCGCGGTGAGCAGCGGCGCGGCCAGGAAACGCCCCTGGCCCAGATCAATGTCCATATCGGCATAGGCCAGCGCCCCAGCCGGGGCGAATGCCTCGCGCGGCAGGCCGCGCATGGCCTCTATCACCCTCTGGTCGCTCACCTGATTCGGCCTGACCTGACCGTCCACCATCTTGTTTCTCGCGATA
>JAKBAQ010000002.1 GCA_021808985.1 Pseudomonadota bacterium | reverse complement strand
TTTGCAGACGAAGGCGACCGTGGCCCGGGTTTATACCGATAAATGCATTGATTTGTTCATGCAGGGGAAACTGGATTCGGTTGACGCGGCGATGGCGAAAATGTTCGTTTGTGAACTGCATTGCGAGGCCGTGGATAAATGCCTGCAACTATTTGGCGGTTGGGGCTATATGTGGGAATATCCGATCACCCGTGCCTATGCCGATGCGCGCATTGTCAAAATCGCGGGCGGCTCCATAGAGATCATGAAGACGATTATCGCCAAGCAAATGTTCGCGGGCAGGCTCGGCAAACCCGCGAAAAACAAAGAGTAAAGGAAACAAAACATGGTTTCACCGTTTCGCAGCGATGCCCTGGCGGGCAAGCGTATTCTCGTCTCCGGCGGGGGCACCGGCCTTGGCCGTGAGATTGCCCGCGGCTTTGCCCAGCATGGCGCCACGGTTTATATTTGCGGCCGACGCGAGGGCATTCTGGCGGAGGCCGCCGCTGAGATCAGCGCCGGGACGGGGGGCAAGGTTATCGCGATTGGTTGCAACTTGCGCGAACCGGACTCCGTGGCCGCCATGGCTGAGCGAATCTGGCAGGATGGCGCGCTGACTGGACTGGTCAACAACGCGGCGGCCAATTTTATTTCCCCCACCAAGGACCTTACCCCGCGGGGTTATGAGGCGATCCGCTCCACGGTGATGGACGGCAATTTCTACGCCACGCTGGAGGTGGGCAAGCGCTGGATCGCGGCGGGGCAGCGGGGGTCCATCGTGAGCAATCTGGTTACGTGGGTGTGGACGGGGTCGGCCTTTGTCGTGCCGTCCGCCATGGCGAAAACCGCCTTGCATGCCATGACCATGTCGCTCGCCGTGGAATGGGGGCCTTATGGCATCCGCCTCAACGCGGTTGCCCCCGGCCCGTTTCCGACGGAAGGCGCGTGGGAGAGACTGAGCCCGATTCCCGAGGCCTCGATTGGCGCCAGCCAGGCGGATGAGGTGCCGATGCGTCGTTTTGGCGAGATGCCCGAGTTGCAGAATCTCATGATATTTCTGCAGGCGGATGGGTGCGATTACATTACAGGCCAAACCATAGGCATTGATGGCGGCCACCACCTTGCCGCGCCGAGCACTTTCGCCGGCCTCTCGCGGTTGACCGGCGAGCAGTGGGAGCGTGCCCGAGAGGCCATAAAGGCCTCCGCCGCGCGGGAGAAAGCCCAGCGCACCGTATAGGCAATTTTGGCGCGGGTGGGGGCGGGCGTTTAAACCAAACCGTAACTTTATGAGTTTAGCACTGTGCAAACTCGTGGTTATGTTTCCTCTCCATACTGGGCGGTGCCTTCGGGCACCGCCTTTTTTTGCGCGTGCTCTGGGCGCAATGGAGGCCACCTGACTGACAACAAAGAAAATAGGTCCGCCGCCCCTCTTTGACCGGCTGCGTTTTGCGGTTACACTGGCGCGTATGCGGGCGTGGCGAAACCGGTAGACGCAACGGACTTAAAATCCGTTGGGAGCAATCCCGTGCCGGTTCGATTCCGGCCGCCCGCACCATGGGCTGCAAATTGTCTCTGGATGATGTTGATGGCGAGGGGGTTTCAGGTGTGTTTGCCGCTGGCCCAGCGGGGCATTGGGGCGCGCCAGCCGCGGTAGAGCGCCATCAGGCGCAGGAAGATACAGAGCGCGGCGCCAAGCAGCATGGGGAGCAGCGGCGCCAGGCCGATGATGTGCCCGGCCGATACGGCGGCGCCGGCTGCCAGGGCGGCGATGGCGTAAAGATCTGCCCGGAGCACGAAGGGGATTTCGCCGGCCAGGACGTCTCGCGCCATGCCGCCGCCGATGCCTGTGAGCATGCCCATGGGAGCGGCCATCAGCGGGTTGATGCCGTAATCCAGCGCCTTCTGGGCGCCGATGACGGCGAACAGGGCCAGGCCTATCATGTCAAACAGTAAAATCTGGCGTTGCAGGGAGACGACCCTTGGATACCAGTAGAAGGTGAGCAGCCCGGCGCCGATCGAGATCAGGAAATAATGCGTGTCGGTGACCGCGGCGGGGGGGAGCGCGTTGATCAGTATGTCGCGCATCATGCCGCCAGCCACCGCCGCCACGAAGGAGAGGAAGAGGACGCCGAACAGGTCGAAACGCTTGCGCACGCCGAGCAGGCCGCCGCTCAGGGCGAATGCCAGGGTGCCCACCCAGTCCAGCGCACCGGTGAGGTCCTTCAGGACGGCGCTATGCATGGTCCGGACAGAGCCAGGCGCCGGCGGCGGTGAGCATGGCTTCAATGCCGGTGCGCAAGGTGGGGTCGAGCACGGGCGCGAAGTCCGGCGCGTGGTTGGCGGGCAGCTCATCCACCTTGCTGGCGGCTTCATAATTGGCCGGGTCTATTCCGCCGATCATCCAGAATACCGCCGGCGCGTTCCAGGCGGCGCCGAAGAGGCTGAAATCCTCGCTGGCGGTGGCGGGGGGAATTTCGCCCACGCGCGCGGCGCCGAAATGCCGCTCCAGCGCGGCCACCACCTTGCGGGTGGCCGCGGCATCGTTGCGGGTGAGCGGGAATTCGCTCAGCACCGAGAATTCGGGCGGGCGCGGCGCGCCGGAGGCCGTGGCCTCGGCTTCGAGGATACGCTTGACGGCGGCGAGCACGCGCGTGCGCACCTCGGCCTTGAAGGTGCGGATGTTGAGGCGCAGCAGGGCGCGGTCAGGGATCACGTTCTCGTTCATCCCGGCTTGCAGGCTGCCCACGGTCAGCACCGCGGAGTCGGTCATCGCCACCTCGCGCGAGACCACGGTTTGCAGGCGCATCACCGCCGAGGCCGCCATTACCACCGGGTCAACGCTTTTTTGCGGCATCGAGCCATGCGCGCCGCGGCCGAACATGGTGACCTCCCAACTGTCGCCGGCGGAGAGTATGGTGCCGGCGCGCCAGCCGATGCGCCCGGCGGGCAGCGGCATGACATGCTGGCCCAGTGTGACATCAGGCCGTGGGAAGCGGTGGAGCATGCCATCGGCCAGCATGGCGCGGGCGCCCTGGCCGGTTTCCTCGCCTGGCTGGAAGACGGCCATGACCGTGCCGCGCCACGCGGCCTGGTTGGTGGCCAGGATGCAGACCGCGCCCATGAGCCAGGCCACGTGCATGTCATGCCCGCAGGAATGGGCGATTGAGGTGGTTTGGCCGAAACGGTCAGTCCCGGTTTTGGTGCTGGCATAGGCGAGGCCGGTGCTCTCCTTGATGGGCAGGGCGTCCATGTCTGCCCGGAGCAGGACGACCGGGCCCTCGCCATTCCGCAGCAGCCCGACGACCCCGGTGCCGCCGACGCCTTCGCTCACCGCATAGCCATGCTGGCGCAGCCATGCCGCGGCGATGGATGCCGTGCGGTGCTCCTGCATGGAAAGTTCGGGGTTGGCGTGCAGGTCTTGATAGATCTGCTCAAGCTGCGCCAGTAGGCTGGCGGAGGGAACGGGCAGCGTGGTTGCTGGCGTGGCCATGGCTCAGGCCGCCAGCGGGGCGGCGGGCGGGGCCACCGGCTCGCACACGAGGCCTGGCTGCGCGCGCCCGGCCCAATGCAGGAGTTCCCTGGCGATCCGCAGGGCGGCATCCGGCGGCAGGGCGCCGGGTTGTTCGAGCAGGGCGAGAAGCTGCGCAATCCGGGCGGGGCCGGGTTGCGGGTGACTGAAACCATCAGCGCAGTGCGGACACATGGCGATCCTCCCCGTTTTGGCCGGTTCCGCCATTGTGGGGCGGGGCGGGGGATGTTTCAATCCCGCCGGGTGATTATGCGAGAACGGTCAGCGCGGCGGCTGAATTTCATTGGCCTTCACGGTCATTTTCCGGCTGGATATTTCCGCCGCGATTTTGCGCGTGGTGGCGGTGAGCAGGGGGACGAAGGTTTCCATGACCTCGGCATTGGAGAGCGCCTTGCGGATGTAGCGCATGCCGACCACCGCGACGATGCGCCGCTCCAGCAGCACGGGAACGCAGAGCACGGATTCCATGTGGGTGGAGGGCATGATGACGTAGCCGTCGGCGCGGATTTTGGTAAGACGCTGCTCAAAAGCCGGACGATCGAATGTCGGGGTCTCAAAACCGGCGGATTGACGGCGCAATGCGGCCAGATAGATGCCGCGCAGGCGCTGCGACTGATAGGCGAGGAAAAGATAGCCGGCGGCGGTGGTGTCCATGCGCAGGGTCATCCCGGCGCGGAAGCGCTCGATGGCCAAGGGGGATTTATCGCTCGTCGTGCTTTGCACATACATTGAGATGCCCGCCGGGGTGGCGATGCCGACCGGCCAGACGGCCGCGTTGCCAAGCGCCACCAGGGCCGGATAGGCGGCTTCGCGCACCCATTGGTTATCCTGATGCCGGGGGGCGAGATTGCCCGCCAGCGCGCTGGCGCGGTAGCGCAGGGCATCGTCCTGCACCAGGTAGCCGCCGAGGCGCAGGGTTTCCAGCAGGCGGTAGACCGTGGATTTGGGCAGCTTGAGGGCGCGCACGGCTTCAACCAGGGTCAGCCCGTCATGCTGCGCGATGGTGGCGAGACAGGCCATGCCTTTCAGCAGCGCATGGACCGGGCGCGGCGGGGATTTTGGTTTGGTGGCTGGATTCATCGCGGCTTGCTCCATGGATGGCATGTTCATAGGGCATTTATCGTGCGCGATGGTAGAGCCGTGTGCCACTGTGCGGACCAAATCCAAATAACGATGGACAGGGGCCGGGGCTGGGACATACAAATGCCGGCATAAGAGGTTGAACCGACCCAATCCGCTGAGCAAGGAAATGCCATGGCCAACATCCAGAATGTCGATTTCTCGCAAGTGGAGCAGATCGGCAACCGATTTATCACGCAGCTCAACGCGCTGCGGGAGATCTCGCCGATTGTGTGGAGCGAGACGGAGCAATCCTGGATCATTACCGGCCATGCGGAAGTTGCCGAGGCGTTTTCTGGCAGTTTGCCATTTTCAACCGCGCGGCATAAATTGCTGAACTTCGTGCTGCCGGATGCCGATGAGCGGCAGAAGCTGATTCCCAACATGCTGAGATATTTTCCGCATTTTCTGATCAACCTTGATCCGCCGGAGCATACGCGCGTGCGCATGTTGATGATGAAGGCGTTCTCTCGCCAGGTGGTGGAGGATTACCGGCCACTGGCGTGCAAGGTTATTCATGACGTGCTGGACAGCATGGCCGGGCGGGCCGAGGTTGAGTTCGTGGAGGAGGTTGGCAGGCCGATTACCGCGCGCAATATCATGCGGCTGATGGGCTTGCAGGATGAGGCGTTCTACCTGCCGAAGCTGAAGGAATGGGCCTATCTGGCCAATGCGGCGGGCAGCGGCCGGCCGAACCGGGAGATTTTGGCGCGCGCGGACGCGGCCTTCGCGGAAATGGCGGAGGCCTTTCGGCCGGAGATTGAAACAAGGCGGCGCAATCCGGCCGGGGATTTCGTATCAACGCTGGTGCATGCGGGAACCGAGGAGACGCGGTTCTCGGATGAGGAGTTGATCGGCGAGCTGATTCTGGTGCTGCTGGCCGGGCATGACACGACGCTGAACACCATGTCGCTTTCAATTAACGCGCTGGCGAAGGACAAGCCGGCGCGCGACTATATGCTGACGCATCCGGATACGATTATGAACTCGATCATGGAGCTGATGCGCTATATCGCGATGTCGACGTCGCAGGGACGGATCGTGGCGGAGGATTTTGAGTGGAAGGGGCATCAGCTTAAAAAAGGGCAGATCGCGACAATCATGACCGCGGCGGCGAATCGTGATCCGCGGGTGTTCGCCGAGCCGGAGCGGCTGGATTTGACGCGCCCGCAAGGCAATAACGTGACCTTTGGGCCGGGGACGCACCATTGCATTGGGCATTTGCTGGCGAAAATGCAGCTGACAGAGTTTTTCCCTGAATTCTTGCGCAGGTATGAGAGCTTCGAGGTTCTTGATGAGGCGCTGCGCTTTGGCGGCGGAATCACCTTCCGCGGGCCGCAGGCCTTGCATGTGCGGCTGCATCCGCGGACGGGAGAGAAGGGCGCGGCATAATCAGTCTCAGGAGGGGTGCCATGAGTGAGGCGGCATTGGAAGGCTATGTGCGGATCAACCGGGAAAAAGGCCGGTTCATGGTTGATAAACGCGCATTTTATGATCAGGCGCTGTTTGAGCGCGAACGGGCCTATATCTTCGACCGTTGCTGGCTTTATGTGGCGCATGAATCCGAGGTGGCGCTGCCTGGAAGTTTTTTGACGCGTCAGGTTGGCAGCTACAGCATCCTGTTCAACAAGGACCGGGATGGCGGGATTCATGCCTATCATAATTTATGCACGCATCGGGGGGTTCTGCTTTCAACCGAGAAATGCGGGCGGGGCAATACGTTCAGCTGCCCGTATCATGGCTGGGTGTTCGACGCGAAGGGCAAGCTGCTGGACCAGGGCGCGCGGTCGGGGTATCCGCCCGGTTTTAATGAGGATGGCACGTATAATCTGCATCCCGTGCCGAGGCTGGAGCAGTATGGCGGATTTTACTTCATGAACATGAATCCGCGCGCGGTGAGCCTGGAGAAATATCTGGCCGGGGCGAAGGAGTGGATCGATCTGATCATCGACCAGAATGAGCGGGGGCTTGAAGTGACGCCAGGGGAACAGGAGTTCCGTGTCAATTTCAACTGGAAATCAATCACCGAGAATCAGATTGATTCCTACCATGGGCCGAGCCTGCATTCGACGTATTTTCAGTACGCGGCCAAGCGCGCGGGGGATACACCGCAGCAGCAGGCGGCGGCCTATGCGGGCGGCGGGTTTGCCTTTGGCAATGGGCATGGCGGGTTTGAGCTTGGGATCAAGGTCGGCAAGCCGGTGGCTGATTGGATTCCAGCCTTCGGCGAGGAGACCCGGCCGCTGATTGAAACGAAGAAGGCTGAAATTCTCGCGAAATGGGGCGAGGAGCGTGGCACGCGGATGACCACGCGGACACGGAATTTGTTGATTTTTCCAAACACGATATTGAACGATGTGCTTTCTCTTTCGATCCGCACCTCTTATCCGGAGAGTGCGACGAGCTCGCGCTCCAACATATGGAGCCTGGTGCCCGTGGGGGAAGACCCGCTGGTGCGCAAGGTGCGTTTGCAGAACCATCTGACATTTGTCGGACCCGGGGGATTCGCGCATCCTGACGATTACGAAATGTTTGACCGCCGGGCGATCGCGGATCATCAATCGCCGCCGTTTCTGCATGATTATTCCAAAGGCATGTATCCAGGATATGCCGAGGATTTCATGGTGAATGTCGGCGACCAATCCGATGAGGCGCAGCACCGCGCCTGGTGGACCCAATGGGACCGGATGCTGCGCGGTGAGGAAACGATGGAAGGGTGATGCCGTGCCGGAACTGAGCCTGAAGGATAGTGTTGAGAATTTCCTGTTTCTGGAAGCGGATTTGCTCGATGGCTGGAAACTGACGGAATGGGAGGCGCTGCTGACCGATGATGCGCAATATCTGATTCCGCCGATTGGCGTGCAGGATGGCGCAACGCTTTCAGCCGCGGAGACCATGTTCGTTATCATGGATGACCGGGCGCAGTTGGCCGCGCGGCTGGAGCGGCTGAAGAGCAGCAAGGGGTTTTGCGAGGTGCCACGCTCGAACTTGCGGCGCTTGGTGAGCAATGTGCGGGTGCTGGGCAAGGAGGGGGAGGAATTGAGGGTGGCGGCGAATTTTTGCGTGTTCCGCATCCGCCGGGCTGAGATTGTGCAATATATCGGTCAGTACCGCTATCAGCTGGTCGCGCATGGTGCAGCATACAAGATAAGGAGCAAGCGGGTTATTTTGGATATTGACGTGCTGCGCGGGCAGGGCAGCATCAGCATTATCTTGTAAAGGCGGGGCGCCGGTCGTTTCAAACACCGCGTGGGACTTGGCTGGAGACATAAAATATCCTGGGGAATGAACTCTTTTGGAGATTTGGCAGATGCCGTTGAAGCTCGTCTGGGAGCCGATTAAAATAGGTTCCGTGCTCGTACCGAACCGTATCGCCCGGGCAGCGAACAGCACGACGATGTTTCCCAACTCGGTGAATGACGATTTTGTGGCGTATCATGCCGCGCGGGCGCGCAGCGGGGTGGGGCTGAGCATTCTGGAGGCGGGGTCGGTGCATCCGAATTCGCAGATCGCGTATCTGATCGATGACAACGCCATGCGTGGGTTCGAGAAGCTGATGGCGGCGGTGCGCCCGCATGGGATGAGGGTTTTTCAGCAACTTTGGCATGGCGGGCATAATCTGGGCGGGGCTGGCGGGGCGATGCCGTGGGCGCCATCCGCGACGCCGAGCGCGTTGACCGGGATTATCGGCGTGCCGATGGGACAGGAAGATATTGATGAGCTGGTCGCGGCTTTCGCGGAGGCCGCGCGCAAATGCCGTGATGCGGGGCTGGATGGCGTGGAACTGCATGCGGGGCATGGCTATATTGTTCAGCAATTTCTCTCGCCGCTGACCAACCGGCGTGATGATGGCTATAATGGCGGGTTGTTGCAGCGCGCGCGCTTTATGATGGAGGTGCTGCGGGCCATACGCGCGGCCGTGGGGCCGGATTTTCCGGTGGGCGCGCGGATGGGTGCCAGCACGGCGAAAGGCGGTGTGGGGGCGCAGGATATCGCCGACTTGGCGGCACATCTGGAGGCTGAGGGGCTGATTGATTTTCTTGATATTACCTTCAGCGATTATTTTTTGATGTCTGGCATGGCGCCCACCATGGCGGTGCCGGCGGGGTATCAGTTGCCGGTTAATGAAAAAATCGCCCAGGCGGTGAGGTTGCCGCGGCTGGTGACGGGGCGTTATCGCACGTTGGAAGAGGCCGAACAGGTGTTGCGCGGCGGGCAGGCTGACATTGTCTCCCTGGTGCGCGCGCAAATCGCCGATCCGGAATTGGTGCGCAAAACCAGGGAAGGACGGGTGGAGGATGTGCGCCCGTGCATTGCGTGCAACCAGGGATGCATTGCCGGGCTGCTGCAGATTGGACGGATGCAATGCACCGTGAATCCGGCGGCGGGATATGAGGCCACACTGGATGAGGCGTTGCTGACCAAGGCCGAGACGGCCAAGAAAATCATGATCATCGGCGGAGGGCCGGCGGGGATGGAGGCCGCGCGGATTGCCGCGTTGCGCGGGCATAGGGTTGTTCTGGCCGAAGCCAGGAAGGAGCTTGGCGGGATGCTGCAAATTGCCAGGCGTGCGCCGCATTTGCATATATTCGGAGATTTTCTGGACTGGATGCAACGGCAGATTTTCAAACTTGGCGTGGATGTGCGGCTGAGCCTGTATGCCGAGGTGGGAGATGTGCTGGCGGAAAATCCTGATGTGCTGATTATCGCGACCGGCGGGATGACGGTTGGAGATGGCAGGCAGGCGGCGATACCGGGGGAATTGCCGGCGGGCACGGCGCTGCCGCATGTGTATGATCCCGCAGGGGTGGTGATGATGGCGGAGTCCGCTTTCATGGGCAAGCGGGCGTTGGTTTTTGATGATACCGGGCGTTATGATGCGATTGCCGCGGCGGAGACGTTGCTGAAGGCGGGGGCGGGCGTGACTTTTGTGACCAGCCTTTCCTCCTTCGCGCCAAAAATGCTCGGCTCCAGCCGGGATGCGGAATCGTTGCGGCGGCTGAACCAGGGGGATTTCCGGTTGATCGTCAACCATCATCTGGTTTCGATTACCTCTGATCATTGCTTGATAAGGCCGGTGGGGACGGAGAAATTGGAGCGGGTTGAGGCTGGGATCGTGGTGCTTGCGACCGCGCAAGTGCCGGTGCGCGGGTTGTTTGATGAATTGCGGGGCCGTGTGCCGGATATTCATTTGATCGGGGACGCGCTTTCTCCCCGCGACTTGTTGGCGGCGGTGCATGATGGCCATCGCTGCGCGCGCCGGATGTGAGCGGGGGCATATCGCAGCAGGGCAAATTATATAACAATGAGTGAGTGGGGATGAGATGGAGAATATCGGAATTGCAGCACCCATAAAGGTCAGCCATGCAGAGGAAATTTCCTGGGATGATCAGGCGGATGTCGTCATTGTCGGGTTTGGCGGCGCGGGCGCGGTGGCGGCGATTCAGGCGCGGGAGATTGGCGCCAGTGTGATCGCCATAGACCGGTTTGCCGGCGGCGGGGCGACAGCTTATAGCGGCGGGGTTATTTATGCCGGCGGCACGCGGTATCTGCGCGCGAACGGGTATGACGATAATGCTGATGAAATGTATAAATATCTGGAGGCAGAGGGCAGCGCCGGGGCGATTGGCGGCGATACGCTGCGCCGGTTCTGCGATGGCAGCAATGCCGACATAGAGTGGCTCGCGGGGCTGGGCGTGCCTTATGGCGGCAAGGTGTTTGAGGAGAAGACCGCGTTTCCGCCGGATAATTTTTATTTGTACTATTCAGGCAATGAAAAAGTTCCGGCCTATGCGGCGGTGGCGCGGCCGGCGCCGCGCGGGCACCGGGTGGCGGTGAATGGGCCAGGCGGCGGGGTCTATTTCAGCAAGCTGCGTGAGGCGGCGCTTACCAAGGGGACACGCCTGATAGCGCATGCCCCCGTTACGCGCCTGGTGATTGATGCGGCGGGAGGCGTGCTGGGTGTTGAGATAAACCCCTTGCCACCCGAATTAGCCAAGAAGCACCAGAAGCTTTATAAAATGGTGAATCCATGGTTGCCGTTCAATCATCGCCGCGCGGAAAAGGCCATGGCGGCGGCGAAGGCGCTGGAGGCGGGTGTTGCGCAGCGAAAGCTCATACGTGCCGTTGGCGGAGTTGTTTTGGCGACTGGCGGATATAATAATAATTATGCCCTGGTGAAGCAGCATCACCCCGCGCTTGCCAAGCATTATGACAAACTGCTGCGCCTTGGTTCAATGGGGGATGATGGCAGTGGCATCGGGCTTGGTGAATCGGCGGGCGGGGCGAGCGATTTGATGCGCAATATCAGTGTCGCGCGGACGCTGGTGCCGCCGAATGTTTTTGCTCATGGCATTGCCGTGAACACGCATGGCAAAAGGTTTTTTAATGAGGCGGCCTATGCGATGCTGGTGGGCGGCGCGATTTTGGCGCAGCCGGACGCGAAGGCCTGGCTGATTCTGAATGCCGGCGATTTCTGGCACGGTGTTTGGAAATCGTTTTTTCCGGGTGGAAATTTTCTTGTATGGGGTTTGCCGGCGCTGCTGAATATTTTTGGCGGCGGCACCAGGCGGGGTGCGACATTGGAGGCGCTGGCACGCAAGATTGGGGTTGACGCGGCGGGGCTGAAGGAAACCGTCACCGAATTCAACGCCACGGTGCACGCACGGCGGGCTGACCCGTTTGGGAAAATGCCTGATTTAATGTATCCTTTGGATAAGGGGCCGTTTTTCGCGGTCAATTTATCAATGGATAATAAATTCGCGCCGGCGCAGAGCATTACCATGGGCGGATTGGTGGTGGACGGCAACACGGGCAATGTGAAGCGCGCGGATGGCGGCATCATAAACGGGCTTTATGCGGCGGGGCGGACGGCGGTGGGCATATGCTCGAATGGATTTGTCAGCGGTGTCACCATCGCCGATACGGTTTTCAGTGGCCGGCGCGCGGGGCGTGATGCGGCGATGCGGACCAATCATCGCTAGAACAATGAGCGGCGGGCCGGAGAGCCGGAAAAAAGCTGATTCCAGGGGGATATGAGCGTGAGCACATTCAAGCGCGTTTTTGAGCCGATACAGATTGGACGCTTCAACATCCCCAACCGCGTGGTGCGCAGCGCGCATGGCACGTGGATCGGCAAGGGGTTTTTGACCGATGAGCTGATCGCCTACCATGAGGCGCGGGCAAAGGGCGGAGTTGGACTTTCATTTTTGGAAATGTGCTCGGTGCATCCGACGAGCTTCACGATCGGGCTGAATTCATATGATGACGGCATCATCGCGCGGTACCAGAAATTGCAAAAAATCGTCGCGCCTTATGGCATGGCGGTGTTTCAGCAGCTGGCGCATGGCGGTGTGATGTATCCTGATATCAATGGGGTCGCGCTCTCCGCCTCGGCCACGCCCAACCCGTTGAGCGGCGTGGTGCCGGTGGCCATGACGCAGGAGGAGATCGCGCTGATTGTGACGGCCTTTGCCCAGGCTGCGCGGCGCTGTGAGGAGGGCGGGCTTGCGGGTGTGGAAATTCATGCCGGGCATGGGTATTTGTTCACGCAGTTTCTCTCCACGCTGATGAACCGGCGCGAGGATGAGTATGGCGGCAACCTGGAGAACCGCCTGCGGTTTTTGCGCGAGACGCTGCGGGCGTGCCGTGCGGCGGTATCGCCGGGATTTCCGATCGGGATTCGCCTCAGCGATGAAGCGACGCAAGGGGGGATTACGGCGCAGGAGTGTGGCGCGATTGTGCGGGCGCTGGAGGGGGAGGGGTTGATCGATTTCATCCACGGCTCGCAGGGCAGCTATTATGTGTTGCCGCGCATGTTGCCGGGGATGGATTTTCCGCAAGAGTCGATGCTGCCGTCGAGCGGCAAGATTGTCGCGGGGGCCTTGAGGATTCCGCGCATTCTGGCGGCGGGGCGGGTGCGCACGCTGGAGGAGGCCGAGCAGTTGCTGCGCGATGATGCGGGCGATTTGATCGTGCTGCAGCGCGCGCATATCGCTGATCCGGACCTGGTGCGCAAATCGCGCGCCGGGCGCGTGGAGGAGGTGCGGCCGTGCATTTCGTGCAATCAGGGCTGCGTGGGCGGGCTGCTGGCTTCGGCCAGGCTTGGATGCGCGGTGAATCCGGCGGTTGGCGCGGAGCTGACTTTGGCGGAGGATTTGATTGTGCCGGCCGGCGAGGCGAAGCGGGTGGTCGTGGCCGGGGGTGGGCCGGCGGGGATGGAGGCGGCGCGGCTGGCGGCGCTGAGCGGGCATGAGGTGATATTGCTGGAGGCGCGGGCGGATTTGGGCGGGAATATCAACATCGCCAAACTGGCGCCGCGGCTGCAGACGCTGGCTGATATCACCAACTGGCAGGAGCGCGAGCTTTACCGGCTGGGTGTGGACGTGCGCACCAACACCTATGTGGAAGCCGCTGATATTCTGGCCCTGCGCCCGGATGCCGTGGTGGTGGCCACGGGCGGGCTGCCGCGCATGGATGGACGGCAGATCGCGACGCCGGGCACGCAATTAAAGGGCGCGGGTTTGCCGCATGTGCTCTCCTCGGTGGATTTGCTGACAGTGGGGGCCAACCGGATTTTGCCCGCCAGCGCGCTGGTTTTTGACGATGTGGGGCATTATGAGGCGCTGGCCGTGGCGCAATGGCTGGTGGAGCGGAACGTGGCCGTTACTTTCGTGACGCGCTTTAGCCAGTTGGCGCCCACGGTGGAGAGCTGGACGCGGGTGGACCCGGCGCTGGAACATCTGCTGAAAGGGGAGTTCCGGGTGGTGACGCGCGCGCAGCTGATGGAGATCCGCCCCGAGGAGAGCGTGGTGCGGCAGCTGGCCAGCGAAAAACTGGAGACATATCCGGCGGAACTGGTGGTGATGGTGCTCTCACGCGAGCCGCTGAACGGCTTGCACGGCGAATTGCGCGGCAAGGTGCCGGTGCTGGAGATTGTTGGCGATGCAAAGACGCCGCGCGATTTGCAGGCGGCCATACGCGAGGGGCATATGGCCGGGCGGTTTTTGTTTGGCGGGCCGTTTACCCGGGAATTGCCCCCGGGGTGATGTGAGGGGCCGGGCTTAGTGGCTGAAGCCCTGCTGCACCGCATGCGCCGTATGCACGATGGCCTCGCCGGTGGCGTTGGCGCCGTCGCTAAAGCCTTGGCCAATGTCTCTGAAGCCGCTGCCGAGATGGCCCTGGCCGAGATTCTGGCCGGCCGCGTTGAAATCTCCCTGCGCGCGGGCGCCATTTTCATTGCAGGCGGCAAGGGCCAATGGCAACGCCAATAGAAACAAGCGGGTCAGCCTCATGTAAACGGTTCCTTTCGCGCTTCATCTCGTCCGTTCGGCGGAAAATATCAATATTCCGATGGCGCCGCGGCAAAGGCGGCGGCTGAAAAGCCGCCGTGCCAAGCCTTTGATTTTGTAGAGAATGGAGCGGGCGAAGGGATTCGAACCCTCGACCCCAACCTTGGCAAGGTTGTGCTCTACCCCTGAGCTACGCCCGCTCATGGCGTGAGCGGCTCTTTAAGGTGCCTCGGCGAGGATTGCAAGCCTCCCGCCGCGAGTTACTTTGCGTGGGGTGTGAGCGGGCGGATTGATACTATATACTGCCTGAAGGAAACACTTACGGATTGAGAGTGATGAGCAGCCTTTTCAGTACCGAGACCGATGCGACTCCGGCGCCGCCGCCGGCAAATATGATCATCGACAGTGACCAGACCACCTTCATGGCCGATGTGGTCGATGCGTCGCGGGAGCTTCCCGTGCTGGTGGATTTCTGGGCGACATGGTGCGGCCCCTGCAAGACGCTGACGCCGGTGCTCGAGAAGGTGGTGCGCGCGCAGGGCGGGCGGGTGCGGCTGGTGAAAATTGACATCGACAAGAGCCAGGCGCTGGTGGCGCAGCTCACCCGTATGGGGCTGCCGTTGCAGTCCGTGCCCACGGTGGTGGCGTTTTGGCAGGGGCAGGTTGCCGATACGTTCTCTGGCGCGCTGCCGGAGAGCGAGGTGCGGCGATTCGTCGAGGGGTTGCTGAAAATGGCGGGTTCGGCGGCGCCGGGGGCGGAGCTGATCGCGCAGGGCAAGGAATTGCTGGAATTGGGCGATGCCGAGGCGGCGGCGCAGCATTTTGCCGCCGCGGTGCAGGCGGACCGGGAAAAGCCGGAGGCATGGTCTGGCCTGGTGCGGGCGCTGATCGCGCTGGGGGATGAGGAGCAGGCGGCCGAGGTGCTGGCGGGGGTGCCGGAGAAGCTGGCGGAGCATGGCGAGATTGCCGGCGCCCGCTCCGCCCTGGCGCTGGTGGCCGAAGGGCGCAAGGCGCAGGGCGCGCGTGCCGGGCTGGACGCGCGGCTGGCCGCCAACCCGGATGATTTCGAGGCGCGCTACGAGCTGGCGACGGCGCTGAACGCCTCGGGCGAGCGCGCGGCGGCGGCGGATGCGCTTTTGGAGATCGTGCGCCGCAACCGGGCCTGGAACGAGGATGCGGCGCGGCTGCAGCTGCTGAAGTTTTTTGAGGCCTGGGGGTTTGACGATGAAGCCACCATGGCGGCGCGGCGCAAGCTTTCGGCGCTGCTGTTCCGTTAACGCATGACCGCATTGCATCCCAGGCTTGAGGAATTGCCGGATGAGTTTCCGGTGTTTCCGCTCGCGGGTGCGCTGCTGCTGCCCGGCGGCAGGCTGCCGTTGAATATATTTGAGCCGCGTTATCTGGCCATGGTGGAGGATGCGCTGGGTGCTGGGCGGATGCTGGGCATGGTGCAGCCCGACAGGCGGCTGGCGCGGGGCGATAATGGCCCCGGCCTGTACCGCATTGGCTGCCTGGGGCGGATTTCGGCGTTTGAGGAGAGCGGCGGGGGGCGTTATCTCATAACGCTGAGCGGAGTCGCGCGGTTCACCATTGTCGAGGAAGTGGAAATGCGGCGCGGCTATCGGCGGGTGCGCGGGGCCTTCAGCGGTTTTGCCGCGGATTTGCAGGAGCCGCAGGCATGCCTGCCCTATGAGCGCGGGATATTGGTGGCGGCGCTGCGGCGCTATTTCAGCAAAACCGGCGTGGAGGCGAACTGGGACACCATCGCCGAGATGCCGGATGCGGCGCTGGTCGTCTCATTGGCCATGGCCTGCCCGTTTGACGCGGAGGAGAAGCAGGCTTTGCTGGAGGCGCGCGACGAGGCCGAACGCGCCCGCGTGCTTCTGGCGCTGCTTGAGATCAACGCCTTCGAGGGCGGGAGTGATGATGAGGACGAACCGAAAGCGAGTTGAGCATGGATAATGAACCGCCGATCGACCCCAGGCTGCTGGAGATACTGGTTTGCCCGCTCACCCGCGGGCCGTTGACCTATGACAGGGAGCATGGAGAGCTGATAAGCGCCAAGGCTGGGCTGGCCTACCCGATCCGTAACGGCATACCGATCATGCTGGCGGAAGAAGCGCGCGTTCTTAATCCATGAGCGTGCCGGCGCAGATAAAGCTGAGGCGCGCGGAAAATTTGCTGGAGCTCAGCTACGCGGATGGCAGCGTGCTGAGCCTGCCGGCGGAGTATCTGCGGGTGGAGAGCCCGAGCGCCGAGGTGAAGGGGCATGGGCCGGGGCAGGCCAAGCTGGTGACAGGCAAGAAGCATGTGGCGATCAGCGGTGTTGAGCCCACCGGCAATTACGCGCTGCGGCTGAGTTTTTCCGACGGGCATGATACCGGGATATTCACCTGGGACTATCTTGAGGAATTGGGGCGGGACTACACCATCCGCTGGCGGAATTATCTGCGCCAGCTGGAGAGTGCCGGCGCCAGCCGCGAGTGATGGCGGAGAGCGAAGCCGAACCGGTTATTTCCGTGGGCCGGATGCGGCTGATGGCGGTGATCATCGCCA
Organism: Pseudomonadota bacterium; assembly: GCA_021808985.1. Lineage (GTDB taxonomy): Bacteria > Pseudomonadota > Alphaproteobacteria > Acetobacterales > Acetobacteraceae > Acidocella. The sequence goes on along the minus strand of JAKBAQ010000002.1, from coordinate 26,773 downwards.
CGGCCTTGTTCATGCAGAATCTGGACTCCACGGTGATCGCCACGGCGCTGCCGGCGATGGCGCGCAGTTTCCGTGCGCCGCCGCTGCATATGAGCGTGGCGCTCACCTCGTATCTGATCAGCCTTTCAGTGTTTATCCCGGCCAGCGGCTGGGTGGCGGACCATTTCGGCGCGCGGCAGGTGTTCCGCCTGGCGATCGTGATTTTCACCATCGCCTCGGTGGCCTGCGGAATGGCGCCCGGCCTTGGGTTTCTGGTCTTGGCGCGGGTGGTGCAGGGGCTGGGCGGGGCGATGATGCTGCCCGTGGGGCGGCTGGTGCTGCTGCGTTCGGTCAGCCGGGCGCAGATGGTGGCCGCGATGTCATGGCTGACCATGCCGGCCCTCATCGGCCCGATTCTGGGGCCGCCGCTGGGCGGGTTTATCGTCACTTATTTTTCCTGGCGCTGGGTGTTTGATATCAACGTGCCGATCGGCATCATCGGGGTGATCGCGGTGAGCCTGTTCATTCCCGACAGCCGCGAGGCGGAGCGGGGCGGCAAGCTGGATATATGGGGATTGATCCTGACCGGGTTCGCCATGGCGGCGATGATGGTGGGGTTTGAGACGGCGGGCCGCAATCTCGTGCCGCTCTCCTGGACGTTTGGCGCGCTCGCGGCCGGGGTGGGCGCGGTTGGGGTTTATATGGTGCATATGCGCCGCCACCCGCATCCGGTGCTGGATTTCACGCTGCTGCGGATACCCACCTTCGCTAGTTCGGTGGTGGCGGGCAGCCTGTTCCGCATTGCCGTGGGGGCGCTGCCGTTTCTGCTGCCGCTGATGCTGCAACTGGGGTTTGGCAAATCGCCCATGCAGAGCGGGTTGATCACCTTCGCATCGGCCGCCGGCGCGCTGGCGATGAAACCGGCGGCGCAGCCGCTGTTGCGGCGGTTCGGGTTTCGCACCGTGCTGATGCTCAACGGCTTCATCGCGGCGTTGTTCATCATGGTGTGCGCGAGCTTTCAGCCGGACTGGCCGCCGCTGGTGCTGGATGCGATTTTGCTGATGGGCGGGTTTTTCCGCTCGCTGCAGTTCACCGCGTTCAATACTATCGCCTATGGCGATGTGCCGCGCGCCCAGATGTCGGCCGCGACCTCGCTATATTCCACCATCCAGCAGCTGACGCTGACCTTGGGGATTGTGGTGGGCGCCACCACGCTCGAGGTCTCCGCCCGGCTGCACCACCATGCGGTGGCGATGCAGTCGGACTATGCGATGGGGTTTATCGTGGTGGGGCTGTTCTCATTGATGGCGGTGCCGTTTTGCGCCAGGCTGCACCCCACGGCCGGCGAGGCGCTGAGCGGGCATCGCGGATAGGTCAGATCTCCCAGGCCGTGGCGGACAGACGGGCGGTGTGGATGCCGCATTCCGTCTTTTTCTGCCCGGCCCAGCGGCCGGAGCGTTTATCCTGGCCGGGCAGCGGGCGCAGGGTGCAGGTGGCGCAGCCTATGGAAGTGTAGCCCTGGGCCTGCAACGGGTGGCGCGGCAGATCGTGCGTGAGGAAATAGGCGTCCAGCTGCTCGTCGCTCCAGAAGGCGAGCGGGTTGACCGTGATGCGGCCATCGGCGCCGGGCTCCACCAGTTGCAGGCTGGCGCGCGCGCCGCCCTGGACACGCTTGCGCCCGGTGATCCAGGCGGTGAAGCCTTCCAGGGCCTGGTCCAGTGGGTTGGTTTTGCGAATCGCGCAGCAGAGTTCGGTGTCACGTTCCCAGAGCGTGCCTTCAGGGTCCCAGGTGGCGAGCTGCGTGGGGCTGGGGCGGATGTTGCGCACATCGGTGAGGCCGAGGCGGGCGATCAGCGTGTCGCGATAGGCCAGGGTTTCGGGGAAGAGCTTGCCGGTTTCCAGGAAGACGACCGGCGTCGCCTTGTCGATCTGCGCGGCCATGTGCAGCAGGATCGCCGATTCGGTGCCGAAGGAGGACACCAGGGCGATTTTGCCGGCGAAACGGGAGGTGATGGCGTCAGCCAGCACGGCCAGCCCGGCGGCGGGGTCTACCGTGTCGAGCATCACGCGGCCTCCTTATGGTCGTGCCTGGTCGGAGTCGGGAGGGGAGGGATGGTCATGGAATATACCTAAAACAACGAAAAGGAGAGCTTGCCGGCGTGGCTTATTGGGGTTTGGGGCAGGAGAGCCAACAGCGCTCCGTCATCAGGGCCTCGATGCGCTGGCTGATTTCGGGCATGCTCAGGCCCTCCTCACGCCAGGCCTGGCGCAGGGCGGCGACTTCCTCGACCCGCGCGTCCCATTCCGGGCCGAAGCAGGCTTCCAGCCCGCGGCGGAGGCCGCGTGCGAGGCCGGGGGCCGCGCCGCTGGTGGAGACGGTGATGAGCAGGTCTCCGCGCCGGACCTCGGCCACGGAATGGAAGTCGCATCCGGAGGGAATGTCCTCCACGTTCACCAGCACGCGCGCCTGGCGGGCGGCTTCGGCCAGCCCGGTGGCGATGTGCACGGGCAGATCGGTGATCCAGAGCAGGTGCAGTTCGGCCAGAGCGGCGGCATCGGGCGGGAAGGGGCGGAGATGCTCACCGGCCTGCGCCGCCAGCTCCGGTTCGGGGGCATCGGCGAAGACCAGGACGGCGCTGGCGCCCGCGCGGCGCAATGAAAGCAGCCGGCGCAGGGCGAGCGCGCCGTTGCCGGCGATGGCCAGCTGGAGGTGCTTGGGGTCGAGTGCCACGGGGATCATGCGTTCTTAGAAAATGATTTTTCCTCCAAGATCAATGACACACGAAAAATAAGCATATTCTTCTTTTGGTGTGGTGGCCGGAAAAAATTTTTGGCGTTTGAACCGGTCTTGCCGCAAAGTGAAACTTAGAAAAACTCCATTGGATCGGTAGACTTATGGAGGGTTTGCGGCGGTGGCGGGGCGGGGCTGGTGGTGGGCATGTCACTGCCGGCCAGCTCCAGAACGAACACCGTGCCCAGCGCGCTGGTTTGCGCCAGGGTGAGCTCGCCGCCATGGGCGCGCATGAGGTCGCGGGCAATGACGAGCCCAAGGCCGGAGCTGCCCTGGCGGCCCGAGCCGGTGAAGGGTTTGAACAGATTTTGCAGCACGCGCGGCGGCAGGCCGGGGCCGTAATCGGTTATGATGATCTTGGGTGTGTCGGTTTCGGTCTCCGCGGTCACCACCACGGCTTTGGCCCCGGCCTCGGCGGCGTTGCGCAGCAGGTTGAGCAGCACACGGTAGATCTGCATGCGGTCGAGCGGCAGGATCAGCTCGGCGGGCACATGGTTTTCGATGGTGATGCTGGCGCCATCGGGCCGGACGATCAGGATTGCTTCGTCCAGCACGTCGCGCAGGCAGACCGGCGTGCGGATGATGGCGGGGGGGCCTTCGCGCGCGAAATCGACCGTGCGGCTGACCAGCTCGGCGGCACGCTCCACCGCGCCGCTGAGCGCGCGGACGGCGCGCTGGGCGGAGGGGTCGGTGCTGTCCTGCAGGTGGCTGGCGAGGAGCAGCGCGGAGGTGAGGATGTTGCGCAGATCATGGCTGATTTTTGCCACCGAGGTGCCGAGCGCGGCCAGGCGGGCGTTGCGCCAGAGGGCGGTGCGCATGGCGTCCAGCATGTCCTTCAGCTCGCGCGCGGCCTTGGCGATCTCATCGTCGCCCCGGGCGGCCAGCGCGTTCAGCTCGCCCTGCCCGGCATCTTCCGGATGGTTGCGGAAGCTGGAGATGTTTTCGGTCATGATCCGCATGGGCCGGACCAGCAGCCGGTTAAGCGCCGCGAACAGCAGCAGCCCGGTCGCCAGCGCGACGATGAGCGAAATCACCGCCAGATGCGTGGCGTAGTCGTGCAGGTCTTTGTTCAGCCCGGCGCTGTTGACGATGATGTCAACGGTCGCGTTGGCCTGGAGCGGGCTTGGGGCGATCACCTCGATCTGGGGGGCGCCGAACCCGGCGATGCGGTAGAGTGCGCGCCAGCTGCTGTAGAGCACGGTTTCCCGGGCCAGATATACGATGCGCGCGGGTTGCGCGACGTGGGCGCGGGCCATTTGCCGCATGGTGGAGTCGGGCAGGGTCAGCTTGATCGATTCCAGGTCGATCAGCTGGGACAGGAGCTGGCCGGGGGATGGGGTGCTGCCCTGCCGGGCGGCGGTGAGTGCCGCGACATGCGCCAGGCTGATACGGTCCCACATCCAGTGCTGGCGCTCCTTGCCCAGCATCGGGGTCATCATCACCAGCTCAACCCCCATGATAATGGCGACGGTGAGCCAGAGCACGCGGCCGGAGAGGCTCGTGCCGAATAATTCGAGTTCGAGATGCCGCACGAAGGATTTGCGCTGAGGGCGATTCATGCGGGCAGGAAGACCCCGGCAGCCTCCCGCCCGGCGGCGAAGAGATTGTCCAGAAAGTTTTTCTCGGTGTTCATTTTGGAGGTGAGCGGATGGCGGGCCAGCGCGGCGTCGGCGGAGATGTCCTGCAGCCGCACCTGTTTGGGCACGAGGGCGAGTTCGGCGTCCAGCGGCGCCTGGAAGGCGATTTCGTGCAGGCGGTGGACGATATCAGCCGTGCTGTTGGGCACGCCCTTGCGCACGCGCGGCTGCGCGCGGATGAGCACCAGCCGCTCAGGCCGTGGCGAGAGCACCGGGGCGAGCGCCGGATTGCAGGAATAGCCGCCATCCCAATAGTGCCGCCCGCCGATTTTGACGGCGGGGAACATCATCGGGATGCAGGCCGAGGCGAGCAGCACGTCAACGCTCATGTCGGCGTTGGTGAATATTTTCGCGGCGCCGGATTCGACATCGGTCGCCGCGACGAAGAGACGCGGCGCCTCGGCGCTGCGGATGGCGTCCAGGTCCAGCAGCTCGGCGAGCAGGGGAGCCAGCGGATTCTGCCTGAAGGGGTTGAGCTGGCCGGGGTCAAACAGGCGCAGGGCGCTGGTGATGCCGGCCCAGGCCATTTCATTGCCCAGCTCCATTCCCTTGTCCCAGCCCCAGAGCCAGTCCATCGAGGCGTTCATGGGGCCGAAAATATGCGCCTCGGCGACGCGGTGCCACAGCTTGCTGACCGAGGCGCGCGCCCCCTTGGGGCCGTTATGGACATAACCCTGCACGGCCATGGCGGCGATCATGGCGCCGGAAGAGACGCCGGTGACGGCTGAAAAGCGCAACCCATCCTCCAGCAGGCGGTCCAGCGCCCCCCAGGTAAAGGCGCCATGCGCCCCACCCCCTTGCAAGGCCAGAACGGTGCGCGGCCGCGCTGCTGAGGATATATGCATGGGCGCAAGGTGCACTTTGTGGCGGGCCAGGGCAAGCGCCACCGCCCTTGCATTGACGGCGCTCCGCGCGCCGCCTATATCCCGGCCTCGTTGCGCTGGACCGGGGACGGTTCGGCCGAGACCTGTTTTGTAAGTTTATATTAGCTATCGCCGGAGTGAATCACGTGAAACGGACCTATCAACCTTCCAAACTTGTCCGCAAGCGCCGGCATGGTTTCCGCGCCCGCATGGCAACCGTTGGCGGCCGCAAGGTTATCGCCAGCCGCCGTGCCAAGGGGCGCGCCAAACTCTCCGCCTGATTTTCCCGCGCCGCGCGCCTTTAAGGGCCTGACAATGCCCGCATTGTCTCCACCGGAAACTTTTAAGCGCCGCGCGGAGTTTCTGCGTATGGCCGCGCGCGGGCGCAAGCTGGCCAAGCCTGGCTTCGTGATGCAGTTTTGCCGCGGCGAGAGCCAGGCGCCATTGCGGGCCGGCTACACCGCCACCAAGAAAATAGGCAACGCCGTGGCGCGCAACCGCGCGCGACGGCGCTTGAAGGAGGCCGCCCGGCTGGTTTTGGCCGGGCGTGAGCTTCCCGGTGTCGAGCTGGTGCTGATCTGCCGGCAGGAAACGGCTGGCTTGCCGTTTGAGACATTATGCGGCGGCATCAAGGCCGCGCTCGCGGAGGCTCTGGCGTGAGCCCGGCGGCTTATATGCTCTCGGGTGCGATCCGCGTTTATGAACTGACATTGCGCCCGGTGATTGGCGCCAATTGCCGTTTTTACCCCTCCTGCAGCGCTTATGCGCGGGAGGCGATATGCACGCACGGCGCCGGGCGCGGCAGTTTGCTCGCCGGGCGCCGGATTCTGCGTTGCCATCCCTGGCATCCGGGCGGCTTCGACCCGGTTCCACCACTCAAGGACTCGTAAAGCCCCATGGACCAGAAGCGCCTGATGCTTGCCATCGCCCTGTCACTCGGCATCATGCTGGTGTTTCAGTATGCGTTCCAGAAATATCTGCCGCATCCGGCGCCCGTGCCCGTGCAAACGGCCGCCCAGACGCAGGAAGCCAGCGGCACGCCAGCGAACGCAGCCGGCCCGGCCGCCGCCGCCAGCGGGCCGCGCCTGGCCATTGACGCGCCGAAACTCTCCGGCAGCGTGCTGCTCACCGGCGCGGTGTTCGACGATGTGGTGCTCAAGGGCTACCACGAGACCGTCGCCCCGACTTCGCCGCTGGTGCAGATTCTCGGGAGCCGGGGCGGGGACAAACCCTCCTACGCGCAATTTGGCTGGACCGCGGTCGGCAATGTGAAGGTGCCGGATGACACGTCGCTCTGGACGGCCTCCGCCAACAAGCTGACACCGCAGACGCCGGTTACCCTCTCCTGGGACAATGGGCAGGGTTTGACCTTCCAGCTGCTGCTCTCGGTCGATGACAGGTATATGTTCACGGTCAACCAGCAGGTGGTGAACCATACCGGCGCGGCCGTGCAGGTTTTCCCCTGGTCGCGCGTGGTGCGCGACTACAAGCCGATTGAGCAGACGAGCTATATTCTCTTCGACGGCCCGCTCGGCGTGTTCAAGGACACGCTGAAGCAGGAATCCTACAAGTCGCTGAAGTCTGACGGCGCGCGGGCGCCGGGCGGCGTGGCCTATAGCGAGACCAGCCCGGGCGGGTGGATCGGCATCACCGATAAATACTGGCTGACCGCCGTGGCGCCGGACCAGTCGATGAACCTCACGGGCTCCATGAGCTATGGCACGGTGAGCGACGGGGATGGCGGGGCGTATCAGACCTCGTTCATCACCGCGGCGCCGCAGGCCGTGGCGGCGGGGGGAACGGCGAGCCTAACCAGCCATCTCTTCACGGGCGCCAAGGTGGTGAAGGTCCTCGATGCGTATCAGGCCGAATATGGCATCCCCAATTTCTACAAGGCGGTGGATTTCGGGCATCTCTACTTTCTCACCAAGCCGATCTTCTTCGCGCTGGATTGGCTGAACTCGCTGCTCGGGAATTTCGGCCTGGCGATTATCGTGTTCACCGTTGGCATCAAGATGCTCTTCTTCCCGCTGGCCAGCTACTCCTATCGCTCAATGGGCAAGATGAAGCTGGTGCAGCCGAAGATTAAGGCCCTGCGCGAACAGTACAAGGATGACAACGCCAAGCTCCAGCAGGAGACGATGGCGCTCTACAAGGCGGAGAAGATCAACCCCGCTTCCGGCTGCTTGCCGATGCTGGTGCAGATCCCCGTGTTCTTCTCGCTGTACAAGGTCATCTTCATTACCATCGAGATGCGCCAGGCGCCGTTTTTTGGCTGGATTCATGACCTCTCTGCGCCGGACCCGACCAATTTGTTCAATTTGTTCGGGCTGATTCCCTTCGATCCCACGCATATCAGCCCGTTACTGCATATCGGCGCGTTGCCGATCATCATGGGCTTCACCATGTTCCTCCAGCAGCGGCTCAACCCGGCGCCGGCGGACCCGGTGCAGGCACGCATGTTCCAGTTCATGCCGCTGATATTCACCTTCATGCTGGCGCGCTCTCCTTCCGGCCTTGTGCTATACTGGGCTTGGAACAATCTTCTTTCGGTAGGACAACAATGGCTGATCATGCGCCAGGCGGGCAACCCACGGGCGAGGGTGCCGGCGAAAATCTAGTTTTCGCGGCCGGGACTTTCAGCCCGGAGCAGCTGGAGGCGGGGCGGAAACTCTTCGCCTCGCATTGCGAATTCTTCCATGCGGCGCAGGGGCTCGACCATCTGCCCGCGCCAAACGGAATTGAAGTGGCCTTCGCGGGGCGCTCCAATGTGGGCAAATCCTCGCTGTTGAATGCGCTGACCGGGCGCAAGGCGCTGGCGCGCGTGTCGCACCAGCCGGGGCGCACCCGGCAGTTGAATTTCTTCCGGATGGAGGCAGCGCCCATCGTGCTGGTGGACATGCCTGGCTACGGCTATGCCGAGGCGCCCAAAGCCATCAAGCGTGACTGGCAGGGGCTGATGCTCGATTATCTGCGCGGGCGGCCGAATCTGCGGCGGGTATTTCTGCTGCTGGACGCGCGCATCGAGCTGAAGCCCGCCGATGAGGTGGTGATGGAACTGCTCGACCAGTCAGCCGTGGCCTACCAGCTGGTGCTGACCAAGGCCGATGACGTGAAGCCCGCGGCGCTGCGCCGCAAGCAGGACGAGATCATCGCGCTGACGAAGGAGCACCCGGCGGCGCTGCCGTTCGTGATTTCCACTTCCAGTGTCACCGGGCGCGGGATGGACGATTTGCGCGCCAGCATCGCGGGCTTTATCTAGCGGTAGAATTTTTCCAGGAGCCGAGATGAATACTGAGGAGCTGAAAACCGCCGCCGCCCAGGCGCATATCGTCGCCAGCGCGCTGCCGTTTCTGCGCCGCTATGCGGGGGCGACCATCGTGGTGAAATATGGCGGCCATGCGATGGGCGAGGATATTCTGGCGGGCGAGTTCGGCCGCGACATCGCGCTGCTCAAGCAGGTTGGCATCAATCCGGTGATCGTGCATGGCGGGGGGCCGCAGATTAACGCCATGCTGGACCGGCTGGCGATCAAATCCAGCTTCATCGACGGGCTGCGCGTGACCGATGCCGCCATGGTCGAGGTGGTGGAAATGGTGCTGGCGGGCAGCGTGAACAAGCAGGTGGCGGGGCTGATCAACCGCGCCGGCGCGCTGGCGGTGGGGATTTCGGGCAAGGATGGCGGGCTGATCCGCGCGCGCAAAATGCACCGCACCAAGAAGGACCCGGATTCGCATATTGAGAGCGTGCTGGATCTTGGCTTCGTTGGCGAGCCCGCTTTCATCGACACGCGCGTGATCCATGCGCTGACCGGCGCCGGGCTGATCCCGGTCATCGCACCCGTTGGCACCGGGGAGAATGGCGAGACCTATAACATCAACGCCGATACGGCCGCTGGCGCGATCGCCGGCGCGCTGAACGCCAACCGGCTGCTGATGCTCACCGACGTGCCCGGCGTGCTGGACAAGGACAAGAACCTGATGCCGGATCTGAGCCTGGCGCAGATTCAGGCGCTGACCGCCGATGGCACCATCTCGGGCGGGATGATCCCGAAGGTGGAAACCTGCATGGAAGCCGTCACCCTGGGGGTGAAGGGCGCCACCATTCTGGATGGCCGCGTGCCGCACGCGCTGCTGCTGGAGCTGTTCACCGCTGGCGGCATCGGCACGATGATCCACAAATAGCCGGGTGGCTTGGCCGCCGGGTGTTACCGGCGGCCAAGCTCGCGTTCGACGCGGCGGTCGGGGATGAGCCATAAAATGGCGACGGCGGCGTATATGCCATCGGCGCCCGTTGTGCTGAAAAACGCCAGGATAATTCCGGCCGTGTAGAGAATCGGGGAAATCTTGCCCTTGAGGTCGCCGCCGACGGCTTTCGAGAGAGCGGAGTTTTGGCCCTGGCTGCGGATGATCGTGATTTGCAGGATATACCAGGCGAGCGCCGCCATCAGCAGGCTGACGCCATAGAGCGCGGTTGGGAGCGCGGCGGCGTAGTGTTGACCGAGCCAGGCGGTGGTGAAGGGAACCAGCGAGAGCCAGAACAGCAGATGCAGGTTGGCCCAGAGGATGCCGCCGGTGACGCGCGGGACAAGCTGGAAGAAATGATGGTGGTTGTTCCAGTATATCGCGACATAGACGAAGCTGAGGATGTAGCTGACGAAGGTGGGGACGGCGCCCAGCAGGGCGCCGGTTCCGGTGCCCTGCGGGGGTTTCAGCTCCAGCACCATGATGGTGATGATGACGGCGATAACGCCGTCGCTGAATGCCGCCAAACGGTCGTTTTCCATGGCTTTCAGGCCATTACCGGTTGATGCCGGTTATCAACGCCCTCTGGCCGCGAACGGAACCTCACATGCCGCCCGGATAGTTGGGACCGCCTGCCCCTTCAGGGACGACCCAGTTGATGTTCTGGGTGGGGTCCTTGATGTCGCAGGTTTTGCAATGGACGCAGTTTTGCGCGTTGATTTGCAGCTGCGGGTTGCCGGCATCCTCGCCGACGATTTCATACACGCCGGCCGGGCAATAGCGGGTCTCGGGGCTCGCATATTCATTGTAGTTGACGCTGATGGCCTTGCTGGCATCGAGCAGGGTGAGGTGGGCGGGCTGGTTTTCCTCGTGGTTGGTGTTGGAGAGGAAAACGGAGGAGAGACGGTCGAATGTGAGCTTGCCGTCCGGCTTGGGGTAGTTGATCGGCTGGCAGTCCTTGGCTTTTTTGAGCTGAAGATGGTCGAAATGGTTCTTCAGGGTCCAGGGCGCCTTGCCGCGGAAGATGTAGGTGTCGATGGCGGCGTTGATCATGCCGCCATAGAAGCCCCATTTGGCGAAGCCGGGGCGGACGTTGCGCACGCTGTGCAGTTCGGGCCAGACCCAGCTGGCTTCCAGCTTGCTGGCATAGGCGATGACCTCGTCGGGGCGCTCGCCGGTCAGTGCCTCGGCGATGGCTTCGGCGGCGACCATGCCGGATTTCATCGCGGTGTGGCTGCCTTTGATCTTGGGCACATTCAAGGTGCCGGCGGCGCAGCCGATGAGCACGCCGCCGGGGAAGGTTAGCTTGGGCAGAGATTGGAAACCGCCCTCGTTGAGCGCGCGCGCGCCGTAGGAGATGCGCTTGGCGCCTTCAAAGAACGGCGCGATGGCCGGGTGGGTCTTGTAGCGCTGCATCTCCTGGAAGGGCGAGAGATAGGGGTTTTTATAGTCCAGCCCGACGACGAAGCAGTAGGCCATGAGGTTTTCGCCGAAGAAATAGATGGCGGAGCCGCCATAGGTGTCGGACTTCAGCGGCCAGCCGACGCTGTGAATGGTGAGGCCCTTCTTGAAATGCTCGGGTTTGACCTCCCAGAGCTCCTTGATGCCGATGCCGTAGGTCTGCGGGTCGTTCTTGGCGTTGAGGTCGAATTTGGCCATCAGCTGCTTGGAGAGCGAACCGCGGCAGCCTTCGGCGAAGATGGTGTAGGTGGCGCGCAGCTCCATGCCGCGCTGGAAATTGCCGGTGGGCTTGCCGTCCTTGCCGATGCCCATGTCGCCGGTGGCCACGCCGGCGACGCGCGCGCCATCAAAAAGCACCTCGGCGGCGGCGAAACCGGGATAGATTTCCACGCCGAGTTCTTCCGCCTGCTGGCCGAGCCAGCGCACGACATTGCCGAGCGAGACGATATAGTTGCCATGATTGTGCATGGTCGCCGGGGTGACCGGCGAGGTGAAGGCCTTGGTCTCGGTGAGGTACATGAAGCGATCCTCGGACACCGGGGTGGCCAGGGGGATCAGCGCCGGGTCGCATTCGGGGAAGAGTTCCAGCAGGGCGCGCGGCTCCAGAACGGCGCCGGAGAGGGTATGGGCGCCGACCTCACCGCCTTTTTCCACGACGCAGACGGAAAGCTCCGGGTTGAGCTGCTTGAGCTTGATGGCGGCGGACAGGCCACCAGGGCCGGCGCCTACCACCAGCACATCGAACTCCATCGCCTCGCGCGGTTCCATCTGGTCTGACATTTTCTTCACTCCTGTTCTGGTCGCAGTCCTATACGGAAACTTGTTAGCTTGCGTAAAGTCTCAACCGCTTGGTTCCTGGCTGGGTAAAGGGTTAAGATCATATTGGCGGTTATTTCAATCGCCGTGGGTATGGTTAAGTATGGTTTTATGGATTTGATCGAGGCGCTGCGCCTGCAGGTGGAGTGGGGAGCCGATGAGGCGCTGCTGGATGCCGTGCAGGACCGGCGAGCGGCCCGGGTTGCGCCCGCGCCGGCCGCCGCGCAGGCTCCCGCTCCGGTGGCGCGGGCACAGGCGCCCCGCCTTGCCGCGGCGCTGCCGGGCGGGGTGGCGCAGGCGGAGCAGCTGGCGGCTGGATGTGAGAGCCTGGATGCGCTGGAAAAGGCGCTCGCCGGGTTTACTGGCTGCGCCCTGCGCGACACCGCGACTCAGCTGGTGTTTGCCGATGGCGCGGCGGATGCGCGGCTGGTTGTGGTGGGCGAGGCGCCGGGAGCGGAAGAAGACCGGGCGGGCCGGCCCTTTGTGGGGCCCGCCGGGCAGCTATTGGATAAAATGCTGGGCAGCATCGGGCTTGAGCGGGCCAAGGTGCGAATCATCAATACCGTGCCATGGCGCCCGCCCGGCAACCGCACGCCGACAGAGGCCGAGATGGCGGTGTGCCTGCCTTTTCTGCTGCGCCATATCGCCCTGGTGCGGCCGCGCTGCGTGCTGCTGCTGGGGGCGGTGGCGGCCAAGGCGGTTTTGCCGCCGCCGGAGCGTGAACAGGGGATAAGGCGGCTGCGCGGCGTGTGGCGGCAGGTGAAAATACCTGGCTTGGCGGCGCCGTTGCCTTGTCTGCCCAGCTACCATCCGGCGTATTTGCTGCGCACGCCCATGGCCAAGGCGGAGGCCTGGCGTGATTTATTGCAGTTGCGAGAATTTTTGGAATTAACCTCCGATAAAGTGGAATCACATTAATATCACGAAATAGTGAACTAAAGGACGGGTCATAACCTCCGGAAACTGCTAAAAACGTCTCGTAATATGAGAATTGTCTCGCTACAGGCTCTTGCGTCACAAGGGCTGAATGTGTAGGGAAAATTCCCATGCGAGGAGCCCTCAACATGCTCTCCCGCCTGAACGTCACCCGGCTTGCTTTGGCCACGGTGTCTGTTTTTGCCCTAGGGCTCGTGACCTCCACGAGCGCGCAGGCGAAGTCCCCCGATGGGGGACAAGGTATGGGACCGATGCCGCCCCCCTCAGCGCCCGCCAGCGCAACAGGCGGGGACAGTGTGGCTTACGCCGTGCCGCGTAACGCGCCCTCAGCCAATGTTGAAATCATCCTGCCCGAGCCGCTGCCGCCGAGCGCCGTGGTGATGTATCAGCGCATTATGGCGGCGCAGTCCGCCGGGGAATTTAGCGAGGCGGACAGGCTGATCGCGCGGCTGGACGATACCTCGCTGGTGGGGCCGATCCTGGCGCAGCGGTATCTGAGCCAGAATTATATCAGCACGCCGGCTGAGCTGATCGCGTGGTACGCGCAATATGGCAGCCAGCCGGAGGCGGTGGATATATACGCGCTGATGCGCCACAAGCTGCGCGCCAGCCAGATGCCGGCGGCGCCGGTGGTTTCATTGCTGCCGGAAACCACGATCACCGCCGGGGCCGCGGCGGACCCCGCGATCGCGCCGGACAGCTACATCTGGCACCGGCAGTTCATGACCGGTATCGATGCCTGGGAAAAGGGTGACCTGACCGCCGCCGCCGCCGCCTTTGGCGCCACCGCCGGGATGGCGGGAATTTCTGATGACGACCGGGCCGCCAGCCAGTTCTGGGCAGCCCGCGCGGCGCTGCGCATGCAGCAGCCGGAAGCCTATCTCAACTGGCTGCATCAGGCCGCGGGGGCCAGCGATACCTTCTACGGCATGCTGGCGGGGCGGCTTTTGGGGCAGGGGTTTGGCCCCAGCGGCATTTCGGCGACATTGACGGAAGCCGATATCACCGCGGTGGACGCGACGCCTGACGGGCATCTGGCCTTCGCCCTGTTGCAGGTGGGCGCCACCGGCCAGGCTGAAACGGCGTTGCGCGCCCTGTGGCCGCAGATTCAGGCCAACCCGGACCTTGGCCGGGCAGTGATGGCCGTGGCCGCCCGTGCCGGGCTGGTGGATGTGACCATTTCAGTGGCCAGTGAGTTGCCGAACCCTGTGGATGAGATCGCCGGCGCGCGCCTGCCGCTTCCGGCGCTGCATCCCGCCGGCGGCTTCACCGTTGATCCGGCGCTGGTGTACGCGCTGGCGCGCACGGAATCAGGGTTTGATGTTGATGCCGTATCGCGCTGCGGTGCGCGCGGGCTGATGCAGCTCATGCCGGTGACGGCTTCCTATGTCAGACGCCAGGAGGGGGTGAGCGGCTCGCTCAACGATCCTTCGGCGAACCTCGCCCTGGGGCAGGGCTATATCCGCTATCTGGGCCAACAGCCGGGGATCAACGATAATCTGCTGGCGATTCTGGCGAGCTATAATGCCGGGCCAAATGCCGTCGCCAGCTGGGCGACGCAGGACCAAACCGATCCGCTGCTCTTCATCGAGACCATCCCCAACGATGAGACCCGCCGTTTCGTACGCCAGGTGATGGCTGACAGCTGGCTTTATGCCGAAGAGATCGGGCTGAAGCCGGAGAGCCTGGATCAGCTGGCGGAAGGGAATTTCCCGCGGCTGGATACGAATTTCTATACCGCTTCGGTGAACTGAGCCTGATGCACCGGATTGACGAGGCAAGGGTTTTTCTTCCCGTGCAGATCGCGGTGGCGACGATTTCGGATACGCGCACCACGCTGGATGATACGTCGGGAGACGCGCTGGCCGCGCGTATCGCGGGGGCTGGGCATGTCGTGGCGGCGCGGGCGATTATCCGCGATGACGCCGATGCGATTGAGGCGAAGCTGCGCGGCTGGATCGCCGATCCGAGCATTGATGTGGTGATTACCACGGGGGGCACAGGCGTCACCGGGCGGGATGTGACGCCCGAGGCGTTCGCGCGCGTGCTGGAGAAGACGATCGAGGGGTTTGGCGAGCTGTTCCGTATGCTCTCCTACCAGAAAATCGGCACATCGACCATGCAGTCCCGCGCGGTGGGCGGGGTTGCCAATGGCACCTATCTGTTCGCGCTGCCGGGCAGCACGGGCGCGGTGAAGGACGGTTGGGACGATATTCTGCGCTATCAGCTCGATTCACGCCACCGGCCATGCAACCTGGTGGAGCTGATGCCGCGGCTAAAGGAACATCTGGCCAGCTAAAAAGACGATTGTTCTCATTTTGTTCTTGACTTGCCGGAGGCGGAATGACTTAATGTCGCCGGAACGGAGCAGGAACATGGCGGCGGTTTCCCGGCTACATATCAAGCAGGATGTGAAGGATGGGGTCTGGAAGGGCCGGGGCACGGCCTGCAACCCACCGAATCGGTTTGAGCATGCGCGGGTGGAGGCTTTTGACGATGGCTGGACTGCGCCCGAGGAAGAAAGCCAGCCACGGACCACGCTGATCCGCGACGCGACGAAGAGCGTTATCTCCCGCAATGACAGCCCGGATCTGAATTTTGACCGCAGCGTCAATCCGTATCGCGGGTGCGAGCATGGATGCATTTATTGTTTCGCGCGGCCCTCGCATGCGTATCTGGGGTTCTCCGCCGGGCTGGATTTCGAGACGCGGATTGTCTTCAAGCCGGAGGCGGCGCGCCTGCTGGAAAAGGAACTCTCAAAAACAGGCTACAAGGTGGGGGTTATCGTGCTGGGGTCGAACACGGATCCGTATCAGCCGGTGGAACGCACGCTGGGTATCACGCGCAGCCTGCTGGAGGTGCTGGAGCGGTTCAATCATCCGGTGAGCATTATCACCAAATCAGCCGGCGTGTTGCGGGATCTGGATATTCTGAGCCGCATGGCGGTGAAAAATCTGGTGCAGGTGCATGTGTCCATCACCACGCTGGAGCCGGTGCTGGCGCGGACCATGGAACCCCGCGCGGCCTCTCCGGCGCGGCGGCTGGCGGCGATTGCCGGGCTGGCGCAAGCGGCGATTCCGGTGGGGGTTCTGGCTTCACCGATGATTCCAGGGCTGAACGATGCGGAGCTGGAGAGCATCGTGGAGGCGGCGGCAAAGGCCGGGGCGCGGAGCGCGCATTCGATTTTGCTGCGCCTGCCGCATGAGCTGGGGGATTTGTTCGCGGACTGGCTGCAAAAACATCTGCCCGAGCGGGCCAGCCATGTACTCAGCCTGATCCGCCAAAGCCGGGCCGGGGCGTTGAATGATCCGAACTTCCACACGCGCTTTCAGGGCAGCGGGCCGTACGCTGAGCTGCTGGGACAGCGGCTGGAGCGGGTGGTGGGGCGGCTGGGGCTGAACCAGGAGCGGATGAAGCTGGATTGCGGGGTGTTCGCGGCACCGGCGGCGCGCGCGGCGATGGCGCAGATGAGCTTGTTTTAAGGAAAAAGGGAGATTGGCATGAACATCGTGATTGGACTGGCTTCGATGGCGGCTTGCGCCAGCATGTTTCTGGTGTGCGCGGCGCAGTTGCGGGAAATTATAGTCTTGGCGTGGGAGATGGCCCGCAACAGCCGGGTTGCGCCGCCCGCGCGGGCTGCGGCAAGGGGTGGTTTTGCGCAAGAAAGATGGCGGGCTGGCGCTTGCGGGGCGGTTTTCTTGCAGGCTGATGGGCGGCTTGTGTCATCGGGAGTTTGAGCGATGCTTGGCGCCTGAACGGCATGGTGATTTGCGAAAACATGCCGCTACGTGGGTTGGCGGCCTGCATCCAGGCGCCGTGAGCAGCGATAATTGTCGACCGGCGGATGCTGTTCTGACCTTGTAAACCAAAAAGTAACACCAAAGTGAGCAAATGAGCAGAGAGTGAGAGCGAGGCGAGGCGGTGCGGGGTGCGGGCAAGCGCAGCCTCACCGCCTCGCGGGGTTTGGAGGGGGTTTATAAAAAGCTTCCCAAGATTCTGGCCCTTTTTTGTAAAAAAAAGGCCAAACCCCAAAAAAACTTTTAGAATTATCCTTAATTTTTTTAAAAAAACTTTTAAAACAATCTCTTAGCCAGATGCGCTCAAGGCAGCAGTTCCAGCACGGTCTCCGCCGGGCGGCAGGTTTTGGCGCCTTTGTGGGTAATCACCACGGGGCGGTTGAGCAGAATCGGGTGGGCGGCGATGGCGTCAAGGATGGCATCATCCGGGATATCAGGGCCCAGGCCGAGTGTCGTGACGAGTCTGTCCTTCTCCCGCAGCAAGGTGCGCGCGCCGCCAACCTGTTTGGCGAGAACCGCCAGAGTGTCCCGGCTGGGCGGGGTTTTGAGATATTCGATCACCACGGGTTCAATGCCGGCGTCGCGGATGATCGCCAATGTGCTGCGCGACGTGCCGCAGGCGGGATTGTAGTAGATGGTGACACTGTGTTCAGACATGATTCAACTCCGGAAAATGGGGGTGGCCCTGTCAGGCATCCAAAGCCTGTTCGATGCGCCTTGCCGCTTGGCCGCGCAGGGCGCCGAGCAGCATCAGCCCTGGCCCTTCGGTGAAATTACGCTCGAAGCGCAATGATTCGTAGGGCGCGAGGCACCAGTCGCACACGCCGGCATGGACTGATTGTGTGACATGCCAGGCGAAGGATTCTATGTCGACCGACCCGCGCAGAAGGTTCTGCGACTTCAGGATGGCCAGGAGATCGAGGATCGCCAGGCTTCCGGCGTCGCGGAAAGCGCGGTGCAGCGGCAGGCCGGGCATGACTGAGTTTCTCACCGCCTTCATCGTATATTGCGGAAAGCGGAGCGCTGAGTTCCAGAAGGCCAGCAGGATCGCCAACAGCTGCCCTTCCGCCGGCGCGTTGCTTCTGGCGGAGAGCGCCAGCCAGTGCACCCATTCAGCCGAGGATTCGTCCAGAACATGCGCGCGGTTGCCGACGATGTTGTAAATGGTGGGGACAGAGATGCCGCAGGATTTGGCGATGGAGTGCAGGCATACGCCTTCCAGCCCGGCATCACTGATGAGACGGCGGGCCGCCGCCAGGATGAGGGCGCGGCGCGCGTGGTGGTTTTGCCATCTCTTGCTGGCCGGGAGAGTGGCTTGCAAGAGATAGGCGGGGCGGCACGGGTCCGGCGCCCCCGCCGGGAATGTCTGCGCCGTATCCTGCCTGTTTGCCGGCACCGTGTGTTCCTCCATGCCCGGCGCCGCGAAAAAACGGGCCATGCTTGCACCGGCCGGGCCGGAAATTCCTAGAATCCCGTTACCCTTCTGTAAAGCGTGGGGTGGGTTGCGCCGTGCCGTCCGGATATGCGGGCTCATCGCCCAGCCTTTTCCGCGGCTTTTGGCGGCGCCGATAAATTTTTAAAGGTGGCGTCCGGATAATAAATTTATCCGGCGTATTTCCGTGACAGCGGCGCGCAACTGCGGCCAGAATAACCGAAAAGGGGAAATGACATGCCGCAATGGAGTGCTCGCGCATGGCTGGCCGCCAGTCCGTTTCGGTTAGCTGAGTCGTGAAAATGAAAAACCGGAAAAGGATGATGTTGTGAACGGCGAAGCTGATGGGGATGTTCGCGTGCTGCATGAGGCTTGGGCCTATTTCCGCGAGGCGGCGGAGCGCGCGCGTCTGGCGGTGGAGGAGACCGAGCGGTTTCGCGGCCGCGCGGACCACCGGGCCTCGGCCTATCATGGCCTGCTCGAAGCCCATTCAATGGCGTATGACATGGCCGTCGCGCCGCGGATGGATCATCCGGTCATCAACACGCGCGCCTGGTTCCATAACAGCCACACGCTGGGCGGCACGAGCGGCGATCTCTACCATGTGTGCGCGGTGGTGGACGGGCGGCACAGCTATCGCCTGTCCGGCCGGGTTGGCGGCATGAAGATCCTTGTCATGCAGATATTCAACACCATTCTCGGCGGTGCCGGGCAGCGCCAGGTTACCCATGCGGACCTCGCGGCCATGGCCGGCGCTGACGGGCGTTTTGAGGTTATTCTCAGCGCCACGCCGCGGGATGGCCACTGGCTCGCGCTGGACGAGCAATCGCGGTGCAATTTCGTGTTCATAAGGCGCTTCCACGATGATTGGTATGTTGATCGCGGTGAGCTGGATATCGAGCTGCTGGACGGGCCGGTTGATAATGGCGACACGGATGCCGCCGCGATGGCCGGGCGGATCCGCCGCGCCGCTGATCTCATGACCTTCCTGGTCAAGGTGTGGAACATCGATATTTACGATCTGTACCTGCGCAAGAATGACGGGCGCAAGAACAGGCTCGCCGTTGTGCCAGGCAGCGAGATCGCCGCCGATGCGGCCGGCAGCCCGAATACGATCTATAGCTGGGGGGTGTTCGATATTCAGGAGGATGAGGCGCTGCTGATCGAGTGCGATGCGCCCAGGGCGGGGTTCTGGTCTTATCAAATCCAGAATGTCTGGACCAAGCCGATCAATTATCTCGACCATCAGAGCGAGATCAACCAGCGGCTCGCCGCCATCGATGCGGATGGCAAGTTTCGCGCCGTCATCTGCCTGAAGGATCCCGGGATCGCCAACTGGCTGGACCCGGATGGGCATCGGGAAGGGACGATCGTGGGCCGGGCGTATCATGCGGCCACCAGGCCGGAGCAGCCTGTCGTCCGGCTGATCAAGGCAGCCGCGCTGGAGGCTTATCTGCCGCCGGGGACAAAACGTGTCACCCCCGCGGCGCGGCGGCGGGCGATGCAGCTGCGCCGCAAGGGGCTGTTGCGGATGTTCGGCGATCTCTGAGCCGCCGGGTGTGAGGCGGCGCCAGGTTTTGGTTAATACAGCCCGCCGAGGGATTTATCGATGGACGATGGCGAGGGGGCGGACGCGCCGCCTGGCGTCGTGGGCGTTCCCGGCGCGCCGGGCGTAGTCTGCGCGGGGGGCGTCTGGCCGGGGCTGCCGCCGAGCAGGCTGTCGGCGGCTTGGGCGCCCGGGGTCTGTCCGGGTTTGAAGGCTTCGCTCACCATGGTGCCGTCCGGTTCGGGCACTTGCTGCAGGCTCATGCCGGGTGGGGCGGGAAAGTCCATGTCCGGCTGGTTGACGAGCGCGACCTTCATATATTCATTCCAGATCGGGCCGCAGACATTGCCGCCGGTCTGATTATTGCCGAGGCTTCTGGGCGTATCATAGCCGACCCAGCAGCCGGTGAGCACGCCGGGGGTGAAGCCGATGAACCAGGCATCGTTGAAATTGTTGGTGGTGCCGGTTTTGCCCGCCACCGGCTGGCTGATGCCGGCCACGGCGGGAACGCCAGTGCCGCGCAGCACCACGCCCTTCATCATGGTCAGCATCTGAAACACTGAATCAGGGTCGGCCAGCTGGGCGCCGGAATAGTCAATGATGGGCGGCTGAGTGGGGTCGCCGTTCATGCAATTGTCGCAGCTTTGGTTCTGCGCCTGGTAGAGCACCTTGCCGTCCGGGCCGGTGACACTGTCGATCAGCGTGGGTTGCACCTGGCGGCCATATTCGTCGAGCGTGGCGTAGGCGGTGGCCATTTTCCACAGCGTGGTGTCAATCGCGCCGATCGCCGAGGGGTAATAAGGCGGCATCTGGTTGACGATGCCGAAGCTCTGGAATGTGTTGGCGATGTTATCCAGGCCGATCTGACGCGCCAGATGCAGGGTGGCGAGGTTGAGGGATTGTTCCAGGGCGTGGAAGACCGGCACGGGGCCCTGGAAACTGTCTTCATAATTGCCGGGGCGATAGGTGGTGCCGTTGGGCATCTGCTGCACGAAGGGGGCGTCCAGCACGGGGGCGTCGGGCTGCACGCCCTGTTCCATGGCGGTGAGATAGACCAGCGGCTTCACCGAAGAGCCGGGCTGCCGCTCGGCCTGGGTTGCCCGGTTATAGGGGCTGATGTCGTGGCTCCAGCCGCCGACCATGGCGAGGATGCGCCCGGTGCGCGGGTCCATGGAGATCAGCGCGCCCTGGACCGTGGGAATTTGCTCCAGGGAGAGGATTCTGCCGCCGGAGACCATGATGATGTCACCAGGGTGCAAAATGCTGGCGACCGCGCCGGCATGGGTCCACAGCATGTTTTGCAGCGGCAGGGTGCCGGTTCTGGCCGTGTTGGTGAGAGTATTCACGAAGCCGACACGGGCGGCGGCGTCATCCGAGCTGATCACGATGCCCAGCCGCCAATTGTGCCGCATGCCCGGCGGGGTTGGCTGCTTGGCCAGATCGGCCTGCCAGTTGGTGGCCAGGGCGGCATCGTCAATATGCGCCACCAGGCCGTGCCAGCCGCCGTAAATGCGGTCATAATGCTCAAGCCCGTTGCGCACAGCCTCGTTGGCGGCGCGCTGCAGGGTCTGGTTCAGGCTGGTATGCACGATCAGCCCGCCCTGCTCGACGGTATCCGCGCCGAAGCGCTGGATCAGGTCGGCTTGCACGGCATCGGCGAAATAGCCGTCTCCGCTGGTGGTGGAGGTGAATGTGGCGCCGGCATGCGGCAGCAGGGGCTCGGCGGTGGCGGCGTCGGCCTGGGCCTGGGTGATGGCGCCGTCGGCCAGCATGCGTCCGATGATGAAGTTGCGCCGGGTCAGCGCGGCGTTGGGATGGAAGAAGGGGTCGTAATTGGTCGGCGCCTTGGGCAAGGCCGCCAGCGAGGCGGCCTGCGCGATATCCAGCTGGCTCAGGGGCTTGTTGAAATAGGTCTGCGCCGCCGCGGCGATGCCGAAGGTGTTGTGGCCCAGGTCCACCTCGTTGAGGTAAAGCGTGATGACCTGTTGTTTGGTCATCGCCTGGCTCACGCGCATCGCCAGCAGCGCTTCCTTGATCTTGGCGCCGAAGGTGATGTGGTTGTCGAGGAGCATGTTCTTCACCACCTGCTCGGTGATGGTGGAAGCCCCTTGCGGGCGGCGCCCGCTGCCCAGGCGGGCCAGATCGGTGAGCGCGGCGCGAATGATGGCCAGCGGGTTGACCCCAGGCTCCACCCAGAACAGCCGGTCTTCGGCGGAAATGAACGCCTGCGCCACCAGCGGCGGGATCTGGTCGTAGGGCACATATATGCAATGCTCGCCGCCAAGTTCGGAGACAAGGTGGAAATCATCCGAGTAGACACGGCTTTCCAGCGGCGGGGTGTAGGTTTTCAGGGCTTCTATGCTGGGCAGCCCGGCGCTGAAGATGAGGAACGTGCCGGTGCCGACGATAATGGCGGCAACCGCGCCGAAAAACACCAGCCGGTAAAAGCCGGTGACGAAGAAGCTGGTGATCCGGCTGAAAAGAGTTGGCTTTTTGGGGCCGCGCCCGGCGCCGCGGGGCGGCGAGGGCTTGCGTGGCGGTTGGCGCGGTGGCTCACGGCGAGGGGGGCTTAAGCGTTCACCGGCGCTGAAGGAGTCTCTTGAGTCGGGCATAGGCGGCTCCTTAGCACTCCATTTTCATGCCTGCGAGGATGCATCGGATAAAATTGATGCAACAATTTGGCCGTGGCCATGCCCGGGCGGGGATGGCACCCAATTTCATGCGGCCACGGCCGGCTCACGCCGCATGGCGATTATCCGGCCATCTGCCCATCGACGAAATGCGTGAAATACATGTTAATGGCGAGGGTGATCCGCCTTGCCAGCAACGCCCGCTGCTTGGGGTTGCGCAGGCGGGCTTCGTCCAGCGGGTTGGTCAGGCAGCCCATTTCCAGCAAATTGCTGGGGGTTGAGGGGTCGCGCAGCACCGCGAAATTGGCGCTGCGCCGCGGGTCCGGCAGCATGGGGATCATGCCCATGAACGATTTTTCCAGATCCAGCGAGAAGGTGGCGGAACCGAGCTTGGTCGCGCGCGTCTCCAGGCTGGCAAGGATTCCCGCGACCTGGGGCGAGACGCCGGCCATCGGCGCGCTCGCCGCGCCGGCATTGTTCTCATCCTCGGCGATGCTGGCGGCCAGCTTGTCAGAGGCGGTGTTCGAGAGGGTGAAGATCGAGGCGCCGCGCAGGTTGGCCTCGGGCAGATGGTCGCAATGCAGGGAGAGGAACAGATCCGCCTTGGCCGCCACCGCGTCGGCGACGCGCTGCTCCAGCGGCACGAACACATCGCGCGTGCGGGTCATCTCAACATGGTAGCGCCGGGTGGCGAACAGGCTCTCCCGCAGGGCCAGCCCGGTCGCGAGGGTGATGGTCTTCTCGAACACACCATCCGGGGCGATGGCGCCAGGGTCGTGCCCGCCATGGCCGGGGTCGATCATCACCACGGGCAGGGTGCGGATTGTCGCGCGTGCGGGGGCGGCGCCTGTCATGCCCGTGGCGGCGAGGCCGAGGGCGAACTGGGCGAAACGGCGGCGGCTGAAACAGTTTACGCACATGCTTATGGGATGCTGGCCAAGAGGTTTGCCCGCGCAGTTAGCGTAATACCTACGATTTTGTCCATGACTTATTGAAAACGTGGATTTTTATACACAAAACAGGGCGCGGCACTCTTCTTGGCCGGGCATCTTGCGGTATGGGGGCGGGTTCAGCTATAGGGGCTCGCATCGGAGTGTAGCTCAGCCTGGTTAGAGTACTGTGTTCGGAACGCAGGGGCCGGAGGTTCGAATCCTCTCACTCCGACCATTATATCGATCGTCTACAAGAAATTGATTTATAATGGTTATTTGATCTAAAATTTGCCTGTGCAGGAGTTGTGCAGAATTATTTGCGGATTTTTCAGTGAATGTTCCCAGGTCTTTGGACCATTAAAGACGATTATGGGGCCGATTCTTCGCGAATTTGCCAGCGTAGGATTGAGTGACCGGCAAAAATTTTTCAAAGCAAATTGGTTCTCACGCAACAAGCTTCAACAGACCCAGCAGGGAGCCGGGGAATGGCATCGCTGCATTGGTCTAATTTTTTAGATGGATCTTTCCTAACCATCACTCTCCAGTGAGCGCTTTTCAATCGGCGGAATTGGTATGGGCATAATCGGCTGGATACCCGCGGCCCAAAACATAAAAAGTGTTATCGTCATTACCATGTACGCGCTTGAGAGCATTCGGTGGTAGGGGCGAGCTGATGTAAAGGTCAAAACCGCGATTATCCGGAATGCAACCTAAAGATCGGCTAAATGTGGCGATCACGGCTTCTGCCGCTGAATAGCTGTGCTGAGAGAGGGAGAGAGGAGCCTCAATTTCAAGAACACGGGGCTTTCCAATAGATGAGAGAAGAGCAAGTAAATCTGCGTCTTCAACCAACATTGATACGACCTCTCCCCCCCAATGAGCCATCAGCGGCACAACGTCACCATCATCAATGGCTATTGGATGCGACACCATGTAGAATTTGTTCGAACGTATTTCCAATTTCCCCTGGTTAAGTGGGCTTTGAGAAAATAGGCTATCTGCCCCATGTGTGGATAGCACCCCCGATGCAACAAGAGCATCTAGCCGAGCCCGGAGTGATGCTACTGTCGACAATTGAATGCCTTCGCGCTGCATTGTTTCCAGCTCTGTGTCTGTCAACCGCGTATAGTGCCAAGCACGGACGACTCGTGATGACATTTCCTTGCCGACAGCCTCTTCAAGCGCGAGAAATGAACAAGCGTGAGGATTATTTGGACGCAGTAGAGGTCGGCCTGGCCTGCGTCCAAGCTCGTAAGACAAAAAAATGTCGCGCTCGGTTGTTATGTAGTTTCTGATGAGATCGGCATTATCGGCTAGGAACGAGGAAAGTTCATCATCGAAAGTTGCAGCGTTCCAAACATCGATTGCGGCCAAAACCATAATATTTCCCGATCCACGCTGACTACTCAAATAGACTTTCTGCTACCTGCCGGAAGGGGCGGTTGAACACCGGCACGTCGTGTTTGAGGCGAAAACGGATGTTCGCATCCTGATCGAAGGCACGGTCACGCGTCGTTCCCCGGTCCGCCGTGTACAATGAGACGGTCTTGTAGCGGTCTTCTTTCAGAAGTTTGATGGGGCAGTAGAAATTGCGGTGTGCCATGTCGCAACGCCGGAAGATAATGAGGCCGGGCTTTAACTCCTCGTTGTCGGTTATGAACGCCACGGTTCAAACTCCACTGTGTAGAATTCGTGTAGGCCGCGAATATAAGTTATTGATATTCCTAGCTGCACAAATGCTGTGCAAAACCCGTGCAGATAGATATAGTATTTATTATCTTTGTTTTCTAGTAGGTTAATAGAATCCTCTCACTCCGACCATTTCCTCGCATTGCGGCTGTTCCAAAGCGTCATCGTCTCAGCTTCGGCGCGCTGTGTTTGGGCCGGGCGAGAGCCATTGTGCTGACCCGAAATACCATTCAGATTGCCGGTCAGACATCGTTCCGTGCGACAGATACAGCTGATGAGGAAAATAATGTCCGCAACCGTGCAAGAGGATTTTAGGCGCGCCCGCAATGTCGTGGCGGCGGCGTATCTGGGCTGGACGCTCGATGCGTTCGACTTTTTCATTCTCATTTTCACGTTTGACGACGTGGCCAAGACCTTTGGCGTCTCCGTCTCCTCCATCACCCTGGCGATCACGCTGACCCTCGCCACCCGCGCGGTGGGCGCCTTCATCTTCGGGCGTCTGGCTGACAAATATGGCCGCAAGCCAGTGCTGATGCTGGTCATCTTGCTCTACTCGCTGTTTGAGGCGGCCAGCGGCTTTGCCTGGTCGTTCGCTTCATTCCTGGCCATCCGCACGCTGTTTGGCGTGGCCATGGGCGGCGAATGGGGCGTGGGCAGCTCGCTGGCGATGGAGACGATCCCCGAGCGCTGGCGCGGCTGGGTCTCGGGGCTGCTGCAGGCGGGGTATCCTTCGGGCTATTTTCTCGCCACGCTGCTGTTCGGCTTTGCCTATCATTTCCTCGGCTGGCGGGGGATGTTCTTCGTGGGCGCGGCGCCGGCGCTGCTCATTTTCTTCATCAACAGCCAGATTGAGGAAAGCCCCGCCTTCCAGAAGATCAAGGTTGGGCCGAGGGTCTCCATCTGGGAGGTGCTGCGCAAGAATGCCAGGCTGGCGGTTTATGGCGTGGTGATGATGACGGCATTCAACTTCTTCTCCCACGGCACGCAGGATATTTATCCCAAGCTGTTCCTGGCCAGGCAGATGCATTTCAACCATGCCACGCTCACCGATATCGTGCTGCTCTATAATCTCGGCGCCATTTTGGGCGGTATCGCGTTCGGCTGGCTCAGCCAGCGCATCGGCCGGCGTTATGCGATCATCGGCGCCTGCGTGCTCTCGCTGCTGGTGCTCTATTTCTGGGCATATGGCGCCGGCGCGGTGGAGATCGGCCTTGCCGCCTTTCTCATGCAGTTTGCCGTGCAGGGCGCCTGGGGCGTGGTGCCGGTGCATCTCAATGAGCTGTCGCCGGCGGAAATCCGCGGCACATTCCCCGGGGCCATTTATCAGCTGGGCAATTTCATCGCTTCGGTGAATGCGCCGCTGCAGGTTGATATCGCCATGCGCCATGGCGGGGATTACGGCTACGCCCTGGCGCTCGTGGCCGGCAGCGTGGCGGTGCTGCTTATCGTGCTGATGCTCTTCGGCCCCGAGGCGCGCAACGTCTCGATGGCCACCACGACTCGTAGCTGAAGCGAAGCCGCGCGGCGCAGCCTGATGAGCGTGCGGGGCTGGCTGAACAGGGCGTGTGTGCCCGCGGGCTGGCGCGCGGCGGTCTTTGTTGCCCTGGGCATGGCCCAGCTTGCCGTGGTTATGGTTCTGCTCGCCATTGTCATCAGCCATACCGGAGATGCGTGGCTGATCGTCAACGGCCATTATACGCCGCTGTTCATCGGCCTTAACGAGCTGGCGCTGTTGCTGCCGGCCCTGGGCGCCACCGGCGCCATGGCCGTGCTGGAGGATGCGCCTTTTAGCACCTATGGCCTGGCTGGCGCGCGGCGGGGGGTGCTGACCGCGCAGGGGCTTGCCGCCGGCGTGGCGGCGCTGGGCCTGCTGGTGGGGCTGCTGCTGGTAAGCGGCCATGGCGTTGCCGTGGTGGGGAGAATCGGCTGGATCGCGGTGTTTCATTATGGCGCGGCCTGGCTGTTGGCGAGCCTGCTCACCGGCCTTGCCGAGGAGCTCGCCTTTCGGGGCTATCTGCTC